>CAZKNQ010000091.1:0-4307 GCA_964554225.1 uncultured Candidatus Planktophila sp. | reverse complement strand
AGATTTCCGAGATAACTGTTGGGGCTATAGCGGTGGAAGATTCAGCGCTACGCCACGCGCCTCATACAGCTGGCGCTGTCGTAGATAGCCAGTGGGATCGTCGCTATTCACGTGAAATGGGAGCCTTTCCAGCGCCTGCTAGCGGCCTTATAAGCGGTGAACTGATCGGAACTGCCGGTAAGTATTGGCCGAGCGTTGGCCGCATCGATGGCGCATACGGAGATCGAAATCTGGTCTGCTCATGTGCACCGATCGAGTCTTACGCTTAACTTGCGCTTAACTTGCGGTTGTTGGTGCCTAAACCTTGTGGGGCAGGGTTAATTTAGTATTACTTAACATAATGTAACTTATCGGCGTTAGGTCTAAGTATGCGTGAGATACCCCAGCGGGTCGTCTGCAGCAACGCCTCAATAACTATCGCCTGCGACATCTTGGAAACGCCATTTATCCGCTCTACAAAGGTAATTGGAACTTCAATTTCTTTTGCACCAGCGAGATGAGCGGCAAGTGCCATCTCAATTTGGTAGCAATAACCAGTTGCCTGCATATCGCTAAGTTTTAAAGCTTTAAGTAGTTCGACGCTATAAACCCGGAAACCACCAGTTAAGTCATTAAGCGGGATTCCAAGAGCCAATTTGGCATAGGCAGTTCCTGCTCGCGAAAGATATTGGCGTCGCTTAGGCCAATTAACTACCGATCCGCCAGGTATCCATCTAGTTCCAAGCACTATCAATTTCCCAGGTTCAATTACTGCAATCATCTTCTCTAAATCGACAACGCGGTGTGATCCATCGGCATCCATAGTTATGACATGGGTGTAACTCGAATCAGCGAGAACTTGTACAAATCCGGCCCGATAAGCAGCACCTAGACCACCTTTACCGGGCCGACGAAGAATCGAAACCCAAGGCAGATGCAAATTATCGACAATGTTGGCAGTTCCATCTGGCGAATTATCATCGATGACTATTACATCAAAATTACTACTTTTATTTGCACGAAATTCATTTAATTTATCAAGAAGCTCAACGATCGAAACTGCCTCGTTATAGGTTGGAATTAGTAACGCAATCTTGATTGTCATCGATAGACCTTCTTGCGAAATCCGATAGCCAAGATAAGAGAAGCAAATAGTACGAGAAGGGGAGCCACTCCCCCTAAACGATCAGCAAGCGTTTGATAGTTAGAAATCTTAAGATCTCCAGAGATTGAAGTTGAGATATTTTCCGGTGTCTGCGATTTCACTTGACCATTATTATCGATAAAGGCCGAGATACCAACGGTAGAAACGCTAAGAATCTCGCGCGCATGCTCAACTGCTCGAATTCTTGTTATCGCTAATTGCTGGGCGCTTTCGGCGGTATTAGCGAAAGTTGCACTATTTGTTTGAACAATAAGTGCGCCTGTTCGATTCGCACTTTCCCGAACTAAACCATCATTGATAATTTCATAGCAGATGATTGGCGCCACTTGATATCCACCAATTTCATGTGAGACGAAATCCTTGCCAGGTTTGAAATCGTTGACCGACTTTGCATATGGCGATACAAATTCGGCAATTTTGCGAAGCGGCATGTACTCACCAAAGGGAGTTAAGTAGCGCTTAATGTATGTCGATTTAACTTCTCCCGTTACGTCATACATGACAGAAGCATTCGCTGGTGATCCCTGCTCTGTAAGAACCACGCCTGCGATCAGTGAAGTGTCTATCTCTTTCACGAGTGTTTTGATGTCTGCTAGAACTTCAGGATAGTTTCGCGGATCAATATCGATGGCATTTTCCGGCCAGATAACCGCATCGTATTTCTGCTTCACATCATCGCGCGTTGTGTCACGATGTAGATAGAAAACCGCCTTAGCGCGAGAATTGAATTCGAGGCCCACCGAAGGCGTGTTTCCCTGTATCGCTATCAACGAAATATCTTCAGTCGAAGATGGATTATTTGGTAAGAAGGCAACGATTAGAAAACTAGCTGCGACAAAGGCGATTGCTCGCAACTTCAGACGGGCTATCGCTAGCGCAGATAGAAGAGTCGCAAAGCTAAGTAGCAGTACTCCCCCAATCGAAACTAGCGGGAGAAGCGGTGATTCAGCCTGACTAAAGGCGATTCTGGTCCAAGCAAATCCACCAAATGGAAAACGTGCCCGCAACTCTTCGCAGATTAAAAAGGTGAATAGAACCCACTTCAGTGAATCCGTCTTTCGGTAAACCCATCCAATGGGCAGGTAGAAAGCTGCTTGTAGAAGAGTTAACAAGAGCCAAGGAAGTGCTCCAACGTACTTGCTACTCCAGTGAAGCACTATTCCGTTAAGAATTGCGCCGAAGATAAATGAGGCTAGTACTGGTCTTCTACTCTTCGATAGCCACCTAAAGAAGAGTGCGTATCCAATGAGCGCGAGATACCAAAGCCCTATCGGCTCAAATGCTGCACTCACGAGAAGTGCAGAAAGGAACAAGATCACCATTTGAGTGCAGAGATCAACCGATCAACGCTTGCGCCGAGTCCGTAGCGTTCCTTGAGCTCATAAATCTTTGAAAGATCATCCGGTTTCTGGGGCATCGAAATATCGAGCTGTGGCAGCGCAACATCTCTTGCACAGTTGACCAAAGTAGGTGCGATCTTTAAATAATCTGCGCCTTCAATAATCTTTTTGGCGAGTGCTGGCTTCAAAGCTGGATGGGCATCACGAGCTCCCTGCTGTGCCTCATCAACGTTGGCAAAGGTATTTGCAATCAACGCCGCACCCTTTTCGCCAATTCCCTTAACTCCAGGCAACCCATCCGAAGGATCGCCTCTAAACATGGCAAATAAGGCGTAACGATCACCGGGAATCGCATACTTGCGAGATATCCAAGCCTTATCGACTAGATCGTGTTGCGATAAACCCTTTGCTAAATAAACTACTTTTACATCCCGTTTGTCATCGACTAACTGAAAGAGATCTCTATCTCCTGTAACGATGCGAGTGGGTCCGGCTTCTTTAACTGCAAATGTCGCCATTACATCATCTGCCTCATAATCATCTACACCGACCATGGGAATTCCAAACTCATCGAGCAAATCCAGAAGAATTGGAATCTGCGGAGTGAGTAAATCTGGTTCTTCTTCGCCTTCACCATCTTCTTCCAAGCGGTTAGCTTTGTAGTCAGGAAAAATATCTACTCGCCATGAGGGGCGCCAATCGCCTTCGATGCAAGCCACGATGCGATTTGGTGAGTACATACCAATTAAACGGGCGGTCATATCAAGGTAACCCCGAATTGCATTTACTGGGGTGCCATCGGGCGCCAACAAGGTATCGGGCATTCCGTAGTAAGCGCGATACCAGAGTGAAGCGCTATCGAGGAGCATCAAAGTCATAGGTCGTCCACCATATATGAAACTACGCCACGATCTAAACGCTTAATCGCCTCACGACAAACTGGCCGTAACTTTTCGCTGGCGCCCGCGATTTGCATTAACAGATCCATTAGCTGCTTTGCCGAGCGAACGAAATCTCCGACCGACATATCCGATCCCTTAAGAACGTTAGTCAGTGAATTTCCCTGTGCCCAACGGTAGGAGATATAGGCAAAACCAAAATCTGGTTCTTTCTGAGTCTTAACATCGAATTCATTCTCAATATCCTCAAGTTTGGCCCACAGTTTGGTGATCTCAACCAGTGCGTTTGAGACGTTCTGATGTGGCATCTTTGGTGCATATTCATCGCGAGATCTAGATTGAAAGATCATGCACGAGACAACAGATAGCAGTTCCGGCGCTGATAAATCGTCAAGAATGCCATTACGAATCGTTTCGGTAAGAAGTAGATCAGATTCTGCGTAAATCTTGGCAAGAATCTTTCCTTGCGGAAGTGGCTTCTCCCCCTCGATATATCCGAGGTGGGTCAATACATCGCAGATGCGATCGAAGGTTTTAGCGATTACGTGGGTGCGGTTTTCAACTCTTCCACGAAGGCCTTCGGATTCGCGGTGCAAGCGCTCTGCGCGTTCAGCAAAGCGGGCGTGAGTTTCGCGATCGTTACATGAATGGCAAGGATGAGATCTGGTGCTGCGGCGCAGACCATCTATCTCATTCTCCATATGTTGACGCTGGCGATTATCAAAAGTTTTACGGCCATCACGTTTCGATAGCAACTTCTCTAACTCTTTAATCTCACTTCGTAACCTGGCATAACTAGCAAAGTCACCTAAGTGGCATTCGGCGCTAGCCATTAACTCAAGCCGGGCACTCTCATTTTTCTTGATCTGTTTAACCAATCCAACTACAGCACGGTCAGCCTGGAATTGCGCGAAAGAAGACTCC
>CAZKNQ010000090.1:0-4317 GCA_964554225.1 uncultured Candidatus Planktophila sp. | reverse complement strand
GATCGCGGCAAGATCCGCGCTCGTCGCGTCACTGGCGCATGCACACAACACCAACGCTCGGTTGCAACAGCTGTTAAGAACAGCCGTGAAGTTGCACTCTTGCCTTACACATCGACAGCTCGCTAAGGGGGAATGAGAAAATGAAACTTATCCTTACTCGCGAAGTTACAAAGCTTGGTTCAGCCGGCGATGTAGTAACTGTTAAAGATGGCTACGCACGCAACTTCTTGTTGCCACGTGGCGTTGCAATCGCATGGTCACTTGGTGGCGAAAAGCAGATCGAAGGAATCCGTCGCGCTCGCGCAGCACGTGAAGTCCGCGATCTCGATCACGCTAAAGAGATCAAGGCATCACTAGAAAAGGCAACAATCACTGTCTCAGTTAAAGCTGGAACAGCTGGTCGCCTATTCGGTTCTGTCACAGATAAAGACATCGCAGCAGCAATTAAGGCAGCAGCAGGCGTCGATATCGATCGTCACAGCATCAAGACTGCTGGACATATCAAGAAGGCTGGCGAGCACACAGTTAAGGTCTCACTTGCACATTCAGTTGTTGCAGCAGTGACTGTAAAGGTTGTCACAGTTAAGTAAGTAAAAATAATTAACAAAAACCCCGGCCGCTAACGCAGTCGGGGTTTTTGCTTCCCTCAAGAAATCTCAACAGTTGAGAAGTGAAAATTTACTTTCATGCACAGCCCGCGGTGAGTTCCACCCCTCTCTGACCTGCGCTTTCCTTCAAATCGCCTCAAAAGTAAATAGTTACCCACACCCTGCACACAGGGATCTACACAGGAAAACCCGCTTATCCACCCCTTTATACACAGCATTATCCCCAGGTGCCTTCGCTTTTGTCAGTGCGAGGTGGGAAGTTACGCCCGTGAGTATCGCTGAACTACCTAACAGCTCTTCGCGAGCTAACGCCTCGTATAACAACTCTCAAAACAACGTTGGCGCCGAGTTCGAGCGTACACCGCCACAAGATTTAATCGCTGAACAATCTGTTCTTGGCGGAATGCTCTTATCCAAAGATGCAATTGCAGATGTACTCGAAATTTTACGTGAACGCGATTTCTACCGACCTGCGCACGAATTAATTTACGATGCGATTCTTGATCTCTACGGTCGCGGCGAACCTGCAGATGCAGTCACAGTTGCCGCAGAGCTAACCAAGCGCGGTGATATCGCACGTGCGGGTGGCGCGCCTTACCTACATACTTTAATTTCATCTGTTCCAACTGCTGCAAATGCAAGTTACTACGCAAAGATTGTTCGCGAACACGCGATCATGCGTCGCCTTGTTGAAGCCGGCACCAAGATTGTGCAACTTGGTTACAACGTTGAAGGCGAAGTTGATGACGCTGTTGATCAAGCGCAGGCCGAAGTCTATGCAGTTACCGAACGCCGCACCTCTGAAGATTATGTACAACTTGCAACGCTGCTACCTGAAGCCCTTGATGAAATTGAAGCGATTCAAAAAGGCACAGGAGTTGAAGGTGTTATGTCAGGTTTCCGTGATCTAGATCTTCTAACTCACGGATTCCACCCTGGCAACATGATCATTTTGGCGGCGCGCCCTGCAGTTGGTAAATCAACTCTTGGTCTTGATATCGCACGACATGCAGCGATTCACGACGGCAAAACAACTGTTATCTTCTCGCTCGAAATGTCGCGCTCTGAAATTACAATGCGTATGTTGTCTGCTGAAGCGCGAGTTGGTTTAAATAATATTCGTGCCGGTCAATTAAGCGATGAAGAATGGTCAAAGCTAGCCCGACGTATGGGCGAGATCTCTGCTGCACCTTTATTTATCGATGACTCTCCAAACCTTTCCATGATGGAGATCCGCGCCAAAGCTCGCCGGTTAAAGCAGCGCCATGACCTAAAGTTAATCGTTATCGATTATTTGCAGTTGATGACTAGCGGAAAGCGCGTAGAAAACCGTCAACAAGAAGTCTCTGAATTCTCTCGCCACTTAAAACTTATGGCTAAAGAGTTAAATATTCCGGTAATCGCTATTTCACAGCTCAACCGTTCACCAGAACAACGCTCTGATAAAAAGCCAATGCTTTCAGACTTGCGCGAATCTGGTTCTATCGAACAAGATGCCGACGTTGTTATTCTGCTTCATCGCGATGATATGTATGACTCACAGAACCGCTCTGGTGAGGCAGACCTTCATGTTGCAAAACACCGTAACGGTCAGACCAAGACGATCACAGTTGCTGCACAACTTCATTTTGCGCGCTTTGCAGATATGGCGCCAAGTGCTGGTGCAGGTCGCGACTTCACCGCACCGCAAGAACCACAAGACGGTGCCTGGAACGAATAACTTTATTTAGCGTTCGCCTTTGCGCGATCGGCGATGTAAACGCCAATCAGAACTATTGATCCACCAAGTAACTGAATCGCGCTCCAAGATTGCGATAGCCAGATCCAAGCAAATACTCCAGCAAGAACTGGTTCAAGCATTCCGATAACGCTAGATGTTGAAGCGCTTAACCTGCGAATTCCACCGACCACAAATAGATAAGGAACCATCGTGCCAAAGACGATGATGTAAGCGATCAGCAACCAACCCGGTGCGCTGTATTCGCTAAAGCGTCCCTGTAAATTGATTTCGGTTGTAAAGATTTCAGTAGGGAAATTCCAGATCGGCAGAACGAGCGACCAGAAGAGACCCGAAACTCCAAAGCCCCAAACGATCATCGCCTGCGCAGAACGTTTTGTTCCCTGGGATTGGCTCATCAAGAAGTAGACCGCCAGCGCCAGTGCTGCACCAAGTGCGCCAAGAGTTCCGAGGAAATCGAATGCAAAACCTTGCCAAACCTTTGCAACCAGGATTAATCCAAGAAGAGAAAGTGCGATCGCAACCCACATATCTTTGGCAACCTGCGATTTACGTACAAATTTGATCCAAAGAACGATCCAAATTGGCGCGGTAAATTCGATAATCAGCACCAAACTCAGCGGAACACCGCGCGCGATTCCGATGAAATAACCGAGCTGCACCATCGCGTAACCAAATACCCCGTAGAAGATCAGAGTCGGAATTTCACGACGTTCGGCCTTTAGCGAGTTGCGATCCTGGATAAAGGTAAAGATAAAGAGAAGTAGAAAAGCACCGATGGCGCGGATTTGGGCCAAGCGAAAAGTCGTCATATGGTCGAGGACCAAGGTGACAATTACCCCATTCATGGAGAAGAAGATCGCACCCATAACTAGGTAGAACTCGCCCCGATGCTTATTTAGCATTAGGTGAGCCTATCTCAAGAAAGTAATACGCCTAATTAAAAGGCGTTTTCAGAGATCTCCATGATTGAACTATCGGTCGCCTCAACGATTTTACGATCAGCGGTGATATGTGGCAGATAATTTGTCACAAAGAACTTTGCTGATGCGATCTTGCCGGAGTAGAAATCGGCATCCTTTGCAGAAGCGCTCGGCAAACGCTCTGCCGCGATATCTGCTTGGCGCAGCAGAAGCCATGAAGTTATGACATCTCCAACAGCCATTAATACCCGTGAAGTATTTAAACCAACTTTGTAAATCTCAGGCGCTGACTCTTGTGATGCCATGGCATGTCCAACGAGAACACCGACCATTGCATTTAGATCGCCGAGCGCCTTAAGAAGTGCCTGCTTCTCTTGCGCATGTGCGCCACCTGCTTCAGCAAATGTTTGAATCTCTTTTCCAAGAAGACCAAGTGCTTTTCCGCCATCTTTAACAACTTTACGGAAGAAGAAATCAAGACCCTGAATTGCAGTTGTGCCTTCATACAAAGTATCGATCTTGGCATCGCGAACATATTGTTCTAGCGGCCAATCTTGAGTAAATCCTGCGCCACCAAATGTCTGTAGCGATTCTGTACCAAGAAGTGTCCAAGACTTTTCAGAACCGTAACCCTTAACAACTGGTAGCAAGAGATCGTTAAGTGCTTCCATTGATTTAACTTTTGCTTCATCGCCAGCTGCGCGAGCAAGTTCAATTTCATCCTGAATAGTTGCGGTGTAAAGCACTAGTGCGCGCATACCTTCGGAGTATGACTTCTGCACCATCAGCGAACGACGCACATCTGGGTGATGGATAATCGTTACACGTGGGCTTGCCTTATCGTTCATAACCTTCATATCCCCGCCTTGTACACGGGTTTTGGCATAGCTAAGCGCTTGCTGATATCCAGCAGATAAAGTTGCGATCGCCTTTGTACCAACCATCATGCGCGCGAATTCAATAACTTTAAACATTTGCGCAATACCTTCGTGGACTTCACCAAGCAGGTAACCAACGGCAGGCTCTTTCTCGCCAAGATTTACTTCAC
>CAZKNQ010000089.1:0-4318 GCA_964554225.1 uncultured Candidatus Planktophila sp. | reverse complement strand
GAGCGATTCAAAAAAACGTGAGGATGAGATTAAAGGCGATAAGCCGCCACATCACGATGAATAAATCGCCTAATCAGTTTTGGTTGGTGTTGCAGGCTTTGGCGCTGAATCTGTTTTATAGAAACCGGATCCTTTAAATACAACGCCGACTGCCGAATAAACTTTTTTAACTTCACCCTTGCATTCTGGGCATACGTTTAGTGGTTCATCAGAGAAGCTCTGGAAAGCCTCAAAGGCGTGCTGGCAAGCAGAACATTGATATTGATATGTAGGCACGCGCTATCACTCCTTTTCTTATCCGTTTAAATCACAGCCCTAAATCACAGGCTAGGGGCTGGTGGTTAAGTCTAAAGAAGTGAGACGATAGAGGCGAATTATGGGGAGATTTGAGAGAGGGCAGGTGTCAAGAGTGAAGCGTTTAGCGGCGGTTATTGCAGCGTTGGGATTTACCGTTCTTGCAGCGGCTCCTGCGCTTGCTAACTCTCTTGTTGCCACATCACCAATTGCTGGTTCGACTCTGAAAGTAGAACCTAGCGCCGTAACTATTACCGTTGAAATGACACCGATGGATATGGGTAATGAAGTAACTGTCACAGATCCATCTGGTCGTCGCGTAGATGATGGCACATTGACCGTTGCTGGAAACGATTTGATAGTTGGAATGAAACCAATTACCCAACCCGGTGTTTATAAAGTCTCCTACAGCATCATCTCCGAAATGGATCTACCACTCGAAGGATCATTTGTTTTTAACTTTTCAACTCCAGCGATTTCTGTGCCTGAAGAAGTAGTTCCATCAACACCGGCAAAGATAGAAGGCAGTGACTTCGGAACTAACTTATTTGTAATCGGACTACTGGTTGCTTCGCTAGCGGTACTGATTGCACTTGCGCTCTATGCGCGAAAGATATTTAACGAGCGATGAATTTACTGGAGATAAGTAAATTCTTATCCCTAGCCTCGGGCATCACCACTATAGGTTTGCTCCTGGCTATCGCCTTCTTTTTAAATGATGTTGAGGGAAAGCTAGGCGATAGCGCCAAAGCGCTAAGAAGCCTTACTTCTATCGCAGCCTTAACCTGGGCAATAACAACCGGCCTTTTGATAATTGCCACATTGGCGAACATTCTTGGTACAGATCTATCTGGAGCATTAGAACCCACATCGCTTCGTTCATTTATCTCGCAGATAGCGCTCGGCAAATATATGTTTGTGCAACTCTGTTTAGCCTTACTTGTTGCTTCAGTTGCAATTCGCATCAAAGGCGTAGCTGGTGCCAATGCGCTGCTCTTATTAAGTTTGGTGGCAATTATCGCCCCCGTCTTTGAAAGCCACTCTGCATCTAGTGGTTCGCACGCGCTGGCCATCGGGTCTTTAGTAGTACACGTCGTTGCAATTTCACTTTGGGTTGGCGGTTTAGTAGCGATCACCTTCTTAAGGGCGCAAGATCGTGCAATGGCGCTGCCACGCTTTAGCGACCTAGCTTTATGGGCAGCGATAGCAGTTTCAGCAAGCGGAACTGCAAATGCGTGGGCCAGACTGAATTTTCAAAGCGCTTGGAGCTCAGATTATGCACGCTTAGTTTTTCTGAAGATTTTATTAACGGGAGCACTTATCTTCTTTGGTTATTTAAATCGTCGCCAATTAAAGGGTTCGATGAAGTTAAATGGAAAGCAGTTAGGCCGTTTACTTGCAGTAGAAGCGCTAATAATGGCAATAACTACCTTTGTTGGCTCCAAGCTTTCAACTATGCAACCACCTTTGCGTGCCGAAAGTTCTGTTCTCGATCCTGGTTTGGCAGTTGCTGGAATTGCAACGCCACCACCTCCAAGCCTTTGGCGTTTAGTCTCTCTCTACGATCCGGATGCATTGATGATTGGCGTTTTGGTAACTGCCGTTGCGCTTTATATAAGAGGAGTAATCATTCTTACGCGCCGCGGAGATAAGTGGCCAGTGGGACGAACCGTTGCCTTTGCCTTAGGAATTAGCGCGATTGATTATGCGACTAGCGGTGGCTTGGGTGTTTATGCCAAGTTCTCATTTGAATATCACATGATCGCGCACATGCTTCTCGGCATGGTTGCGCCAATAGGAATTGTTCTAGGTGCACCTATTACCTTGGCGCTGCGCACATTGCCACAAGGTCGTACGAGTGAAGAACGTGGAGTGCGTGGAACGTTAATTGCATTGCTTCATTCAAAACCCGCGGCAGTGTTTACAAATCCAGTATCTGCCCTTGCCCTCTTTGATGGATCACTCTTTGTTTTATATATGACGCCACTTTTTGGAAATTTGATGCAGTCTCATATCGGTCACTTGATTATGAGCGTTCACTTCTTACTTGCCGGAATTCTTTTCTTTCACGTAATAATTGGCATTGATCCAAATCCCCGAAAAGTTCCGCACATTGTTCGCATAGTTATTCTCTTTGCAGCGATGAGCATCCACGCCTTCTTTGCAGTCGCACTAATCTCGACTTCGACACTTTTGGATCAGGGTTACTTTGCTTCACTGCAAACACCTTGGAATTTAGATTTACTGGCCGACCAGCATGCAGGTGGTTCGGTCGCATGGGCGATGGGCGAGATCCCGATCCTGCTTGCGTTAGTAGCCACATTTATTCAATGGATGCGCGATGACTCACGTGAGACCAAGCGTATTGATCGAAATGAAGCGCGCTTAGCAGCCATGGGTGAACCCGATGAACTTGCTCAATACAATGCATACTTATCTAACCTTGCAGCACGAGACCGAGATAGAAAAGGCGGAGGCTAACGATGAGCGCGAACGATCTTTACGCACTTCCATCTGAGTACAACGATCTACGTGAGAGTGTTCGCGCGCTTGCTGAAAATGAGATTGCGCCATATGCCGCCGCTGTAGATGAAGACCATCGCTATCCGCAAGAAGCAGCAGATGCGTTACTTAAGGCCGGACTAAGCGCCGCACATGTTCCAACTGAATTTGGCGGAGAAGGTGCCGACGCACTTGCTGTAGTAATAATTATTGAAGAAGTTGCACGAGTTTGCGGTTCATCATCACTTATCCCAGCCGTAAATAAACTCGGATCATTACCGTTAATGCTCAGTGGAAGCAAAGCGCAGAAAGAGAAGTGGCTTCCACAGCTTGCGAAGGGTAAAGGATTTTCTTACTGTCTCTCTGAATCCGAGGCCGGTTCCGATGCGTCCGCACTTAAAACCAAAGCAGAGTTTAAAGATGGATCTTGGGTGATCAATGGAAGTAAGAAATGGATTTCTAACGCTGGGGTCTCTGAGTTCTACACCGTGATTGCACAAACCGATCCAAGTAAAGGATCAAAGGGAATAACTGCCTTTGTCCTTGAAAAATCAGATCCTGGAGTTTCTTTCGGAGCCCCAGAAAAAAAGATGGGCTTTCGCGGATCACCAACACGCGAAGTTTATTTCGATAACGTAACAGTCGGAGATGATCGCCGAATCAGCGAAGTCGGTGCTGGATTTGCACTTGCCATGGATACGTTGGACCACACTCGCATCACTATCGCAGCGCAAGCGCTAGGTATTGCACAGGGTGCGCTAGATGTTGCAACCAAATATTCACACGAACGCAAACAATTCGGTAAGGAGATTTTTGATTTCCAAGGTGTGCAATTTATCTTGGCAGATATGGCTATGAATATTGAGGCCGCACGTCAATTAACTTATGCGGCAGCAGCACGTAGCGAACGTGGCGATAAAGATCTCAAATTCTTCTCGGCTGCCAGCAAAACATTCGCGAGCGATATCGCAATGAAGGTAACAACAGATGCAGTGCAGGTATTGGGCGGTTATGGCTATGTCTCTGACTATCCTGTCGAACGAATGATGCGCGATGCCAAGTTAACTCAGATCTACGAAGGCACTAATCAGATTCAACGAATTGTGATGGCTCGCAACCTGCCAAAGGGTTAGGCAAACCTCAAGATTAAATCTGGTGTTGCCGCAGCGTTTAGCGGAACATCAAAATCTTCTCTGGGTAAATCAACGCTAGAGATCTCATCTGGATGAATCAATCCAATACTCCATGCGGAAAGTTTTGGAAGGGCGCGATCATAGAACCCTCCGCCTTGCCCCAAGCGATATCCAGATCTATCAATTCGTAGTGCCGGAACAATAATTAGATTGATGACTGAAACATCTGAAAGAGCAGAACCAATTGGTTCAAGAAGTTGTTTTGATAATTTGCTCGGTGCAAGTTGATCAGTCGATCCGTTCCAAAGTACCCATTCAAGATCTGCGCCGTTTACTCGCGGCAGGTAAAGTTCTTTGCCGCTCTTCAATATCGCTTGATTGAGCTCTTT
>CAZKNQ010000088.1:0-4390 GCA_964554225.1 uncultured Candidatus Planktophila sp. | reverse complement strand
TCTCACGGTGGATTTCAATCATGGCGTTGATAAAGCGATCCATTTCGCGGACATCTTCAGATTCAGTTGGCTCAATCATCAAAGTGCCAGGAACTGGGAAGCTCATGGTTGGTGCATGGAAACCAAAATCCATTAAACGCTTTGCGATGTCATCAACGGTTACACCACTGACCTTGGTGATCTCACGCAGATCCAAGATGCATTCGTGAGCGATCAGCCCACCTTCGCCTGTATACAAAATTGGATAGTACGGTGCTAATTTTTTAGCCATGTAATTAGCAGACAAGATCGCAACTTGGGTGGCATGGGTTAACCCTGCTCCCCCCATCATTCGGATGTAACTCCAAGAGATCGGCAAGATACTTGCTGAGCCAAATGGTGCGGCCGAAATTGGACCAGGACCCGTTGCAGGACCTGCGGTTTCATCGAGCGGATGATTTGGTAAGAATGGCGCTAAGTGCGCACGCGCGATGACCGGACCTACACCTGGTCCCCCACCACCATGTGGAATACAGAAAGTTTTGTGAAGATTTAAGTGCGAAACATCTGCGCCAAATTTTCCAGGTTGGGCCAGACCGACCAGCGCGTTCAAATTTGCGCCGTCTACGTAAACCTGGCCACCTGCTGCGTGTACCAATTCACAGATTTCACCGATCGCAGATTCAAATACCCCATGTGTTGATGGATAAGTAACCATTAGCGCTGCGAGATTGGCGCCGTGTTCGGCGATCTTTTCTTTGATATCGGTAACTGAAACGTTTCCGAGTTCATCGCACGAGACAACGACAACCTGCATACCTGCCATTACTGCACTTGCGGCATTTGTGCCGTGAGCACTCGATGGAATCAAGCAGATAGTGCGATGCTTATCACCGCGCGAATCATGGTAGTTGCGGATCGCCAGCAAACCAGCGAACTCCCCTTGGCTCCCCGCATTTGGTTGAAGAGAAACTGCGTCATACCCTGTGATAGCAACCAACCAATCAGAGAGCTCTTTAATCATTCGGCGAGATCCTGCGCTCTGCTTGGCAGGTGAGAATGGGTGCAGCGCCGAGAATTCAGGCCAAGTAACCGCTTCCATTTCAGTCGCCGCATTTAACTTCATGGTGCAAGAGCCAAGCGGAATCATGGTGCGATCTAGCGCTAGGTCGCGATCAGAAAGCATACGTAAGTAACGCATCATCGAAGTCTCAGAGTGATAGGTATTAAATACCGGGTGGGCCAGGTAAGAACTTTCTCTTACCGCCAACTTAGGAATACCACTCCCCTGCACTGCAATATCAATTGAGACTTCAAAGACTTTGGCTAATTGGTCTAAGAGATCAACCGTAGTTGTTTCATCGAATGAGACACCGACTTGGGTCTGCGAAATCTTACGCAAGTTGATCTTTAACTCTTCGGCGCTCTTAACAAACTTATCGGCTGAATCAACGTTGATCGTTAACGTGTCAAAGTAGCTCTCGTTTGCAATTCGGTAACCTTTAACTTTTAGCGCACTCGCAAAGATATGCGTCAGGCTATGGACACGGTTAGCGATCTTCTTTAAACCAACTGGGCCGTGCCACATTGCGTAGAAGGCGCTCATATTTGCAAGGAGTACTTGAGCGGTACAAATATTGCTAGTGGCTTTATCGCGTCGGATATGTTGTTCGCGAGTCTGCAACGCTAAACGAAATGCTGGATTGCCATGTACATCAACGCTTTGCCCAATTAAGCGGCCAGGCAGTGAGCGTTCTAAACCGGCACGCACTGACATAAATCCTGCGTGTGGTCCACCAAATCCCATCGGCACTCCGAAACGCTGTGCGCTACCAACAGCGACATCTGCTCCCCACTCCCCTGGCGCCTTTAAAAGAGTGAGAGCTAAGAGATCAGTTGCTGCAATTAAGTAAGCATCTTTGCTGTGAATTAAATCCGCTAAATCCGAATAATCTTTGATCTCACCAAAAGTATTTGGGTATTGAACAAGAACACCGAAATATTCGATGCCAGCCAAGTCGGCACTGGAGTTGATATCTACCTCAACGACATTGATTCCTAGGGGCTTAGCGCGAGTAATAACGACGGCTTTGCTCTGCGGATGCAGCGCTGAATCAATTACGAAAACCGAATCATCTGAGCCCTTGAAATTGCGGCGGGCTAGTGTCATAGCCTCAGCGGCGGCAGTGCCTTCATCGAGCATCGATGCGTTAGCAATAGATAAGCCGGTGAGATCGCAAACTACAGTCTGGAAGGCAAAGAGCGCTTCTAAGCGACCTTGCGAGATTTCAGGTTGGTACGGTGTGTAAGCGGTGTACCAGGCAGGGTTTTCTAAAACGTTTCTTTTAATAACCGCAGGTGTAACGGTTCCGTAATACCCAGTTCCGATAAGCGATGTAAAAACTTGGTTCTCAGAAGCCATCTGGCGTAGTAACTTGATAGCTTCAACTTCGGTAACTGCACTTGGTAGATGCTTTTCGAGCGGTTCTTTCATCGCAATTGCAGAAGGCACAACAGCGGCGATAAATGAATCCAGTGATTTAAAGCCAAGCTGCTCAAGCATCGCAACTTCATTTGCGTGCGTTGGACCTATGTGGCGATCGACAAATGCGCCATGTTCTAAAGTCAATGCAACTCCCCCGATTAAGTTCCTAACTAACTAGCTGGGAACATATTGGGGAAGAATATGTCCTTTAAGCGCCTTTCGCCTTTCGACGTAATGAAAGCTCGTCGTTACTTTCACCACCTGCTGTAACGATCTCGCCATTGAATTCGCCTTGCAGCGATGCCAATGAACCCTCAACCTCATGCCAAACCTTACCCACTGCGATGCCGAAAACGCCTTGACCGCCTTGAAGTAAATCGATGATTTCATCTGGGCTAGCGCATTCGTAGATTGATGCGCCATCGCTCATCAATGTAATGCTCTCTAGCTCTGTAACTCCGCGACTGCGCAAATGATTTACGGCAGTTCGAATATTTTGTAGAGATACTCCTGCATCAAGTAGACGCTTAACGATCTTCAGAACGAGAATGTCACGGAAGCCGTAAAGACGTGCAGTTCCAGAACCGCTTGCAGTGCGAACACTTGGTTCAAGTAGACCAGTACGTGCCCAATAATCTAATTGGCGATAAGAAATTCCAGCGGCTGCACATGCTGTTGCACCGCGGTATCCGATTTCATTCTGGCCATCGTGCGTAACTGGGGAGGTCACGTCGTTCTCGATTCTGCTCGGGGAAGCTTGGGTGGGTTTCTCTTATTGGCTAAGGCTACGAGCGATGAGGGCGGTAAACAACGACCGACACGAGCCAAACCTCAAGTAGAGGGTGAGACTTCTGCCCCCTACCCTGCAAAGTCCTCCGGGTTGATCTGATCGAGGAATTCACGGAAGCGCTCAAGATCGAGATCTGCAGCTGCACCTTCTTTGGCCCCAGTTATATCTTCCACGCCCTCGACTTCCAAGAGTCGTTCTGGGATATCAATGCCGACCAGATCCAGAAGGTCAGAGTCGGCCAAGATATTGCTCTTGGTGCGTAGTGCGATCGCTATCGCATCGGATGGTCTAGCAGAAACTTTTAACAACGCTGATTGGTTATCACGGATCTGAATCTCGGCGTAAAAGATCCCATCCTTTAACTCGGTAATGTGGACAGCAGTCATCGTTAGATCTGCGACCTCTAAGAGGTTGGCGATCAGATCGTGGGTTAGAGGTCTTTGGGCCGCCAAACCCTGCTGAGCGAAAGCGATCGCAGTTGCTTCAACGGCTCCCACCCAGATCGGTAAGAAACGTGAGCCATCGATCTCTTTCAGTAACACGATCGGCTGATTAGAGGGCATCTCAATGCGAACGCCGACGACTTCCATATTTACCAACATCAGATCGCCTTACCTGACCGGTTAAATTCTGGCCGGTTCAATTACTGACGGGGGCGATTAAGACCGGCTCGAACCAGCCCGGCATGTAAACGAATTGAAAGCGATGCGATCTGCTTCTGAACCTCTTCAGCGCGCGCCTTTGAGTCCGAAGACTTCTGGCGATTAATTGGAGTGATCACCTGTTCGATCAACCCAATTTCACGATCTGCCGCTGATTTAAAAGAACGCAAATGACGCGCTTCGATTCCGAAACCAGCCATTTCAGCAACTGCCTTGGCAACAGCAAGTGCATCAGCATCGTAGTGACGACCACGCAAAGCAATGAAACCATATGACTCGAGTTCAACTAGTTGATCATCGACTAGGCCACTGGCCTTAAGCAATTCTTCGCGAGATAGACGTAGATCTGATGATGCACCAAATGATTCAGGTGATGCTGAGTTATCTACGGTTGTAAGAGTTGGACGAGGGGATGCAACTCCTCCAGCAGGAGCAGGATCTAAGCCACGATCTAGCGCCTCTAAATTCTCTTTA
>CAZKNQ010000087.1:0-4432 GCA_964554225.1 uncultured Candidatus Planktophila sp. | reverse complement strand
CCAAAGAAGATTTCCAGGCACTTGCCATGACTTTGGTACCAATTCTTAAGAAGTTACAGAACCAACCACGTCAGAGCGCAACCGCCCTTAGTTGGTCAGTGGTGCCACAGATTGCAACTTCGATGCGTGATGCCTACTTTGCGAAGACTGAAATGGTTAGTTCTAGGGATGCCATCGGTCGGATCTCCGCAGATCTAATCGCTCCATATCCACCGGGGGTTGCAGTGGTTGCTCCAGGTGAAGTTCTAACCGAGCAGATTGTTAGCGGGCTAAGTGCATCTCTAAAAGCGGGAGTTCGTATCGCTTATGCCACTGATCCAACGTTAAAGAGTTACAGAGTCGTAAAGCAGTAATTACGCTTGGCTTGCAAATTTCTTTAACGCATCTCCATAAAGCCTAAAGACAGTCCAGTCTTCCATCGCCACAGCCCCCAGTGATTTATAGAAATCAATTGATGGCGTATTCCAATCCAAAACCCACCATTGAAAACGCTCGTATCCGCGTTCAACGCAGAGTTGTGCCAAAGTCTTCATAAATTCTTTACCGATTCCATGGCCGCGATATTCCGGCTGCACGAAGAGATCTTCAAGGTAAATACCGGGCTTGCCGAGCCAGGTTGAGTAATTCAGGAACCAGAGCGCAATACCGACAATTTTTCCGTCAACTTCAGCAACATGACAGAAGGCGACTGGGTGACTGTTAAATAAAGATTGCTCGACTTGTTCGATAGTTGCAACCATTTCATCTGGAGCTTTTTCATAGACCGCTAACTCATAAATCAAGCGGTGAATATCGGAGGTGTCAGCTGGCACTGCCAGACGAATCTGCATTAAATAATTTAAGTTTTAGTAGTAAGTGCCGGTGACCAGGAAGTACACACGGCGCGACACTGAGACAGCATGATCTGAAAAACGCTCGTAGTAACGACCAAGAAGCGTTAAATCAATTGCAGTTTCAACCCCATGAGCCCAATTTGAATTTGCTAAGCTAGCAATCAGTTCACGGTGGAGGTTATCCATCTCATCATCTTCGCGCTCTAGCATGATCGCCATCTTGGTATCACGAGTCTCAATGACTTTCTCTGCCTTTTCTGACATGTTAATTGCAGCATCGCCGATACGTTTAAAGAGAGGAGCAAGTTCAGCGGGGATCGCACTTTCCGGATGACGCAGGCGGACGACTTTTGAAACGTGGTGTGCAAGATCTCCCATGCGCTCTAAATCAGCAGCCATTCTTAGAGCCGTAACCAGCGCACGCAAATCACTGGCAACTGGTTGTTGGCGAGCGATAATGTCGATGATTCGGGCATCTAATTCATGTTGAACAGTATCGAGAACTTCATCCGAAGCGATTACTTCTTCTGCCAAGGCTAAGTCAACGGTCTGAATAGCCACTGAAGCTTTCGTAATTGATGATGTCACCATCTCTGACATCTGTAGAAGCGTTGAAGAAACATGGTCTAGCTCGTCTTGGAATACTGATCTGATTAGAGGCATGGGCAAAGTATACGTTTGGTAGGTAAATTTCGGAAGTCTAATAAGTGAATGCCGCGTAAACGAGGCTCCCTTTGGATAGTCACAAAGATATACTCGCGATATGCGCCTCGTTCCGAAGAAGAACCCACGGCCGATCTATCTCAGTAACTCCGATGTAGTTATTAAAGTACTTCAAAATCTTTCTGAAGGTTCTTTGATTTTGGATTCCAACGATATTCCAATCTACATTTCTGATGAAGTGCAATCATATGGACTTCTCCTCAACCAGAAACTTATCAATCAAGAATTGTCGGCTCTTATTAGAGTCGTCCGCCGCACCGGTTCCAGCCAGCGCGGAAAGATAGATCAAGCGATTAGCGCTATCGGGGGTCAAACTCGCGAGCTCACCATTAACGTATTTCCGATACCTGGTGCTGACGACAATAGCGACCTGATTGTTATATTAATTAGCGATGAGAGCGAAGCACAGCGCGTACACGAAGTACGTCGTGATTTCGTTGCGAATATTTCGCACGAACTCAAGACTCCAATTGGGGCCCTCTCACTGCTGAGTGAAGCCGTACTAGGTGCTAAGGAGGATCAAGACGCGGTGACAAAATTTGCAACAAGAATGCAGATGGAAGCCAAGCGTTTAACAGATTTAGTCCAGGAAATTATTCAACTTTCGCGGGTGCAAGATTCCGACCCGCTAAATAATCCTCAAATACTTACGGCAAGCTCTTTTATTAAAGAAGCGCTAGATCAGGCTAGAACAACTGCTGATGCTAGAAGAATTAGCCTCTCCTTCGAAGGGTCAGTCGATGGACAAATTCTTGGGGATCGCGAGCAGTTGACTATGGCCATCCATAATTTAATTGAAAATGCCGTTAATTACTCACCCGAAAATACTCGAGTATCTGTCACTACTTCTCTTCAAAACGGCGTTCTAAATATCGCGGTAGCAGATCAAGGTATTGGTATTCCAGAGAGAGAGCATGAGCGAATTTTTGAGCGCTTCTACCGAGTCGACCCAGCACGCTCTCGAGAAACAGGTGGCACAGGTCTTGGACTTTCGATCGTCAAACACATTATTAACAAGCATGGTGGTGAAATTAATATCTGGAGCGTAGAAAACGTGGGAAGCACTTTTACAGTTCGTTTACCTCTAGTCGAATTTAGTGATGGTGGAGAAGGATCCATATGACAAAGATACTTATCGTTGAGGATGAATCCTCCTTCTCAGATGCGCTCGAGTTTCTCTTAAAAAAAGAGGGCTTTGAGATCACCGTCGCTATCAACGGCCAAGAAGCGATCGATAGGTTTGAGTCTGAAAAACCTGAACTTGTTCTGCTTGACCTAATGATTCCGGTTATTTCAGGGACTGAAGTTTGTCGCTTGATTCGCGCACAATCTCAAACCCCAATTATTATGGTCACTGCTAAGGATTCTGAAGTTGATAAGGTCGTTGGACTCGAACTTGGCGCAGATGACTATGTAACCAAGCCTTACTCATCTCGTGAACTTCTGGCCCGAATAAATGCAGTACTGCGGCGTGGAGCTTCGAGCGATAGTTCAACTCTGCCGGGAGAAATTTTAGTTTTAGGATCGCTTGAGATGGATCTTGCGAAACATATCTTCCGCAAGAAAGGCACTCCGATTGCACTACCGCTGCGTGAGTTTGAACTCCTTGAATTCTTGATGCGAAATCCCAGCAGAGTACTCACCCGAAACCAAATTATTGACCGCGTTTGGGGTAGCGATTACTTCGGTGATACCAAGACTTTGGATGTGCACATCAAGCGCTTGCGCGCGAAAATTGAGGAAGATCCTGCAAATCCGAAGATCATTCATACGATCCGCGGCTTGGGCTACAAACTCGAAATTTAACGGCCGATCAGTCGATTGGTGAACTCGTTACCAAATTTATTGGTCGGATCTATTTCTGTGACGAGCTTCTTAAAATCTTCAATCTTTGGCATCACGGAAGCAAAATACTCAGGACTTGCCGAAAAAACCTTTCCTAGGTGCGGGCGATAGCCAAATGGCGCAAGTGTTGCTTCGACAACTTTAACCATTTCATAGACCGCATCAACTTTCTTCCACGTAAAGTGAATTCCAATTGAATCTCGCTGATAGTGCGGGCTCATCCAAAGGTCATCTGCTGCAATGGCGCGGATCTCGGTGACCCAGAGAATCTCATTTATCTGTGGCGCAATTTTCTCAAGTGCAGCGATCGCTGCAGGTGCATCTTTACGTGCAACGAAGAACTCGCTCTGAATTTCATCGCCGGCACTTGGCGTGAACTCCATTTTGAAATGCGGCAGCCGTAAATGCCAAGGTCCACTTACAGCCATCTGCTCGGTGCATGGTTCTGGATTTAGACCTGGCAGTGGATGGCGATTTGATGTTGCTGGATATGCCTCAAACAATTCTGTCGGTGCAGTTGTCCCCGATTTAAATTTTGCCCAAACCTCTCCCCCGCCTGCAGCAGCCCAGGTAGTGAAGTAACTAACGCTATAAGCAAGGCTCATGATTTCATCTAAGTTTGCGGCATAACTTTCGCGAGACATTCCGCGATAAACAGTCTGTGCAATATTAAATGTCGGCTCGATCGCTAAATCCAAATTAACTACTACGCCAGTTAAACCTAGGCCTACTACATAACCTGCAAAGTTCGTATCGCCTTTAGAAATTCGCTTCAGCGATCCATCAGGTAGAACTAGTTCAAGACTTTCAACCGCCGTCGCAAGATTACCGTTTCCGACTCCAGAACCGTGGGTTGCAGTTGCAACCGCACCTGCAATAGATATATGTGGAAGTGAAGCCATGTTATGTATCGCCCAGCCACGTTCATGCAAAGCAACTGCTAACTTTCCATACTTCATTCCTGCTGGAACCCTTACGGTCCTCTTCTCTTTATTGATTTCAATTTCTGTTGGCATGCCCTCAAAGGTGAT
>CAZKNQ010000086.1:0-4498 GCA_964554225.1 uncultured Candidatus Planktophila sp. | reverse complement strand
GTTGGCGACCCACCAATTGATTTTTGAAAAGTCTGTGGTTGGCTAAAGGGAGTGTTTATCTGCTCGGAGAAAAGATCGACGCTTATTCGACCCACCGTTAATAGGTCGAGAGCGATTGTCATTATTTCCTAACTCCAAAGAACAGGGAAGCCCTTCATTATTGATAGCCCAAACTATATAGTGAAGGTCTTGCTTAGCGGAATACGGAGTAGTCCAGCAGATGAGAATTGCAGTCATTGGTGCTGGTCGTATGGGTGCAATCCGCGCTGAAGATTTGATTTCGGGTGGTGCTGACGTAACCCTTTTCAACCGCAGAGATAACGTTGCAAAAGAGTTAGCCCAGAAATTGAATTGTAGTTCAGCAGAATATACAGAACTTCTTAAAATAGATTTTGATGGCTACGTTGTTGCGACAGCAACAAATTCGCATATTGCAATTTTAGATGAGTTGATTCCGCTAGGAAAACCAATACTTTGCGAGAAGCCAATCTCCCTTACTGTGGAAGAGACAGATTTAGTTATTGAGAAATGTAAGAAATTTGGAACGCAAATTCAAGTTGGATTTCAGCGCCGCTTTGATCCACCGATTTCAGTAGCCGCAAAGAAAGTCTCCTCGGGCCAAGTTGGAACGCTCTACGCGATGCACATGTACGCACACGATCACCAACCTTCTACCTTGGAATTTCTCGAAGGCAGCGGCAGTATTTATCGCGATCTGCATGTTCATGATTTCGATCTCGTCAGATGGATTACTCAGAGTGAGATTAAAAAGGTCTATGCAACACAGGCTGTGCGTGAACATCAACAATATGCCAAGTACAACGATGCCGATGTTTCGCTAATTTCCTTAACCACTGAATCTGGAGTCCAAGTAGCCATCACTGGCACCCGCCATAATCCAGTTGGCCACGACGTACGCTTTGAAGTATTCGGCTCTAAAGATTCGATATCCGTGGGGCTTAATCTAAAAACACCTATCCATGACATCGAAGGTGAAATTGGATTCAACGAAATCAGATACACCGGCTTTATTGAGCGCTTTCGCCAAGCCTTTGCCGAAGAATCTCACGCCTTCATTAAATTTGTGGATGGAAAGACTGCCAACCCTTGTCCACCGATTAATGCGCGCCAAGCGCTTCGCGTCGCAATTGCTTGCGAAGAATCGATTAAGACTGGTGCCGCAGTAAAAGTTTAATGATCTAGTGGGACGGGTCGGACTTGAACCGACGACGACCGAATTATGAGTTCGGGGCTCTAACCAACTGAGCTACCGTCCCTAGCAGGGTTGATGCGAACTTTACTGCACTTAGAGGCCGGCTTTGCCGAGTAGTTCGCTTAAGTGTTCTAAATGATGATCCGCGTGCGGAAGTTCTTCGCGGGTGTGGGTGGTTAAAACGCCAGCAACAGTGCAACCAGCGTCTTTTGCAGATGTAACTCCGCCAGGTGCATCTTCAATCGCCCAGCAAATACTTGTTGGAAGACCCAATCTTTCCGCACCGAGAATAAATGGTTCAGGGAATGGTTTTCCTCGAGTTACTTGATCAAATGTAACTGAATTAGCTGGCATTGGAATTTTTCCTGCGCGAGTGCGCGCAATTGCTAAATCAGTTGTACAAGAGGTAACGATCGTCCAAGGTATCTCGCGATCATTAAGTTCGGCAAGCAGCTCTAGCGCACCAGGCACAGCATGTACCCCATCTGTATCTGCCATTTCTAAATCGGTTACACGGCGAACCCATTTTTGGATTTCAGCTTCCTCGCGATCGGCCAACACATTTCTAAGTGTTTGCTCGGCGGGTACGCCGTGATGTCCGGCAAGTGCTTGTAGCGGAATTCCTGCCTCATTGGCCATAGTGATCCATGAGTTCATCACTGCATCTTGCGAGTTAACCAAGGTGCCGTCTAAATCAAAGAGAAACCCAATTTGTTTCAATTACTTTGCTCGCTCTTATTTTTCTTATTTGGCCGTGGATCGCGTTGCATTCCGCGACGACCCCAGAACTCCCACATATCCATAGTGCCAAGAATTAATGCAAAACCAAATAAAAGATCTTCGGCTGGCGCCGAGAAGATGCGAAGTCCAACAATGGCATCAGGGCTATACATAACGATATTGCGAGAAGTCAGCCACCAATTTGTTAAGAATTGAAATGGCAAGATTATTGCGTAGCTTGTCCAGAAAGCTGGGCGAGTAAGGAGAGAGTTTTTGAATAGAAATAGATCAGCCATCACAGCAACAGCGAAGGCGGTAATTGCAATATCGCTGTAGTTCATTTGCCGAACTCATCTTTGCGCCAATGAGGTTTAACTGTGGTTACACCTTCAATAGTCATAATTGCAGCCATCGGAATAACGATAAAGAATAGGTATTCCTCTAGTGGAATATTGAGCGGACCGACGATGCCCAGCATTTGATCGCGATCAAAGAACCAGTGACCCTTTGAGATTGCATACGCATCCCATAATAAAAATAAGGAACTTATTGGGAGAACGCTGAGTATTACTCTTTTAATTCGACGCAGGACGCCAACTTTGAATGCGATCTCTAACCAGAAAGATCCGCAAACTGTAAAGATGAGCATCGCCATGTAACTCCACTTTTGCACGGGTAGATCTTCTCATGTAGAAACCTAAATCAGATGAAGCGCTTTGGTAGTGTTATACATATAACTCTCAGAAAGGGGTCGACGATGCGTGAAATAGAGCTCGACCTACTTCTTAAGGTTCGTAGATACTCGCGTTATGCAGTCGTCCTGGCAATCATTCTCTCATTCGCCTTTGCGCGAATTATTGAAGAATCAGAAATTACCTGGCAGGTTGTCGTCGCACTGATCGCCTTGGCGATAGGAATTCCACATGGCGCGCTCGATCATTTAGTTACCCTGCCCCGCAGCAGTATTTCGAAGATGGCGCTATTTATAACTTTGTATATAGCAGTTGCGGTAATAGCCGTCATTGCAATTCTAACCTGGAACGTGGTTGGCTTCATCCTCGTTGTAATTATGAGCGCGGTGCACTTTGGTATTGGTGATGCAGCATTTATCTCTGAGATTGATCGTCGTAGCGAAGAGAAGAAGCGATTTCAGAAATATCTATATGCAACGGCGGCCGGCACCCTTCCTGTAGTAATTCCTTTAGTTAGCGATAAGAGCACTTCTGCACTTGAGAAGGTAAATCCAGCGCTGATTGATTGGCACCAAGGTTTGAATAACGATCTGATGCTCTGGGTAATGCTGATAACCGCATTCGCTCTTCTTCGGTTAGCTCAGCGTCGCCGCGATGGCGAGGCTATTGATTTAGTGCTGCTCTATTTATTGGCAGTTACTGCACCGCCACTTGTTGCCTTCGCGGTTTATTTCGGCTGCTGGCATGCCATGCGCCACACAGCTCGGCTGACTTTAACTTTGCCAACTTCACAGGAGGCATTTAGCAAAGGAAGCGCTAAAGGCGCATTTATTCGTGCAGTATTGCCTGGTACTCCTGCGCTTATAGGAACCTTTGTAATTGCTGCGTTGATAGTTCTGCTCCGCGGTGACTCATTAGATGATCAATTCTTATGGGTATCACTGGTTGTCGTTTGGGCTTTAACTGTTCCGCATATGGCGGTAACAGCGCGTCTTGACCGAAAGGCCTTAAATTGAAGTTTCTACTTACTCTAGCGCTGCTATTTATCTCTGCAGCCCCTGCAAACGCTGCGCCAAATTACATCTTTCCGGTTGCAGATTGCGCAGTTAAGTATGTAAAGGCACACCATGACTATCCAGCTAATGACATTGAGGCCAAGAAAGGCTGCAAATTCGTTTCGCCAGTAGATGGCGTCATCGATGAAGTAAACCGGGTTGATAATTGGAGTGGCAAAACTAATCTCGGCATCGATCGCGGTGGATTGTATGTTTCTGTAATTGGTGATGATGGAGTTCGTTATTACGGCTCACACTTATCTTCGGTTGTAGCTTCGATCCAACCTGGTGTAGCGGTAAAGGCTGGGCAAATTCTGGGAAGAGTTGGTTCAACAGGTAGCGCGCGTGGCACCGCACCGCATCTTCATTTTGGAATCTCTTGGCCAACCCCAAGCCAATCAAATGTCTGGTGGGTGCGTCGCGGAATTGTTGCGCCGTGGAAATATCTAGATGCCTGGAAGGCTGGAAAAGATTTATCACCGGCTAAGGCAGTTGCTGCAGCGCTTGCTAAGAACGGTGAAATTCCACCGCTTCCTAAGAAATAATTAAAAAAATCCCCCACCGCTTTCGCGATGGGGGATTTTAGTAAACTAAGTGTTATTAGTTAGCGTTCACTGCATCGGCCTGAGGACCCTTTGGACCCTGTACGACCTCGAATGAAACTGACTGACCCTCTTCAAGGGACTTGTAACCGTTTCCTTGGATTGCTGAGTAGTGAACGAATACATCTTGTCCGCCACCATCAACTGCAATGAAACCGAAACCCTTTTCAGAGTTGAACCACTTAACTGTACCTGTTGCCATGTTTTACTTTTCCT
>CAZKNQ010000085.1:0-4577 GCA_964554225.1 uncultured Candidatus Planktophila sp. | reverse complement strand
TTCTTGGCGCTCGCGGAATTGCACCAGCAGTTTCTGCAGCACTTCTTGCCGGAACCATCTCAGCATCACATGCTCCATCACCTGGCGAAGCAGATGATGAGTTCGTAAAAGCATTTAAGAAGATCAATGATGACTTCAATAAGGGTCCAGATAAGCGTTGGGATAACAACGTTCTTCAGGGAATGAATATTGGTTACCTAATGACCTCAGCTCTTCTTGGTGCTGGTAAGGATTTAACCCGCCCAGGAATCATCAAGTACATCGAATCAAATGCGGCAAAGCTCTCAAGCGCTGCGTTGTCACCACTTGGTTACAGCACAAAGACTCACGAAGCTTTCACTGGTTTCTGGATCGGTAAATACGATGCAACAACCGTGCTAAAGCCAGTTGATTCACCTCGTAAAGTTTGGACTACAGATTCTGCAAAGGGACCTGTAACCGAACTCAAGTACACACGCCCTGCAATTGCAGCCGATGCCCTACCAAAGGTTGGTTAATCACATGAAATCACTAACAATGCGTAAATCAATCGCAACACTTGGTGCAGCAACTCTTGCACTAACACTTAGCGTTGCGATCACACCTTCGGCATCTGCAGCTCCTGTCTGTACAACTGCAGCAGGCGTTGAGACATGTACCGGAACGCTTGCAAATGGCGCTGGCTATGTATTTAAAGTGCCAACAAACTTCGGTGGAACTATGTTCTTCTGGGAACACGGATTCCGTCCAACCTATCCAGGTGTTTCAGCTGTCCCTAAGGGCGTTGAAGAAATCACACCAGGTAACCAAACCAATAACACTGATGTCACTAAGGAGATGATGCGCGCAGGTTATGGCGTAGCTGCTTATGACGGAACAGTTAAGGGTATGCGTGGATGGAATAACACTTACCGAGTAGAAATGCTCAAGGAAGTTATCGACACTGCGATGGCTAAGTACACAACCCGAATTCAGAAGAAGGTTGTCTACGGTTCATCACAAGCAGGTTCGATCGTGACTCCATTTGTTGAGAAGTATCCAACCTATGCAGATGCACTTGGCATCATGGCTGGAACAACTCCTTCAATTGCTGATTCACTGCAATCAGCATGCGACATCTTCTACATCCTGAGCGTCTTCGCGGATCCAACCATCAAGGGTTGCGCTGCAATGGGCGTAAAGGGCGTTCCTGGCCACATGGCATCAGTTGGGGAACTCCTTAAGGTAGTTGCGCTTCTAACTACATGGAGCAAAAACCTCGGTGCACCTGGACTTGAACACCCAGCAGCGCTCAAGGGATCACCAATTCCACAACGTTCAGCGCTACTTCTAACTGGTCTCCTTACAGGAATTCCAACCAAGAGCGCTCACATGGATGGAATTTCAACTAACGCAGTTATTGCTGAACACAGCATCAACGCCACAGTTGCCATTCTTGAAAACCTAGGTGAAGCGGTTGCAACTGGCACACTTGCTGGTCAATCAATCTCTGAAATCACAGGTCCTGGTTTCTACGACAATACAAAGACTGATTGGGCATCTCTGCTCGATGAGGGCGATGCGGGTCGTTACAACCTCGGACTTTCAGGTGATGAAGCAATCGCCGCGATGTTGGGCGTACTTGCAGCGGCACCACGCGTTACTGGTAACGCTGATGCAATCGCTAAGTTCAAGGCGCTAGATAAGTCAACCTTCACATCAACAATTCCAACGATCACACTTTCAAATGAAGCCGATCGTTTGGTATTCGCTGGTAACTCTGCTCGCTATGTAGATAAGAAGCGCGCGGCTTACGAAGCAGCACTTGCAAAGTGGGAAGCAAATAAGACTGGTAAGAAGCCAGTTTGGAACACACTTGCTCTCTATGCGATGACTCCAGAAACCTACACAAAGTTCACAGCAGCAGGCTTGCCTGATCTAGCTGGACCTCCTGCAGCATCTGGTGTCGGACACCAAACATTCTCCAAGAAGCAAACAATGGCCTGGGTACGTATGTTGGCCGTGGCTGCGAAATCAGGAAAGATCCCAACTGACAAGTATGTTCAATACATTGCCAAGAAGGTCCCTTACCTGAACGATGATCTCGATTATCGTCCAAGCGAACTGAAGTACAACTTCGGTTAATCGTTAACCGCAAAGGGGCTCCGGGGAAAACTCGGGGCCCTTTTGTATTTCTCAATTTTTATTCTCAACTATCCTTCGTGAGTGAAGATCAAAACAGCGCAAGAGATGTTTGGCCTCGGCCAACAACTTGGTGCTCAGCTGCGCTCTGGTGATCTGGTTCTTCTAAATGGCCCACTCGGCGCAGGTAAAACGGTTCTTGTACAAGGAATTGGTGCAGCCCTGGGCTTTAACGAAGTAACTTCACCAACTTTTGTTATCTCTCGCATTCACAAGGGTGCGCTCTCTTTAATTCATGTCGATGCCTATCGCTTACTTGAAAGTGGTAACGCCGCGCTTTACTTAGATGATCTAGATCTAGATACTCCGCGCGAAAGCGCAGTTACCGTTATCGAATGGGGTGGCGCCGAATCTGCTCGCCTTTCTGATGATCGCTTAGAGATTGAAATTGATCGCACCGATGAGGAGCGTGAAGTAACGATTCGTGCGGTTGGCCCCCGTTGGGCAGGTTTCAAACTATGACGATCTCACTTGCGATTGATACGGCAACTTCACGAACAATTGTCGGAATTCTCGACGGCGATAAAGTCTTATTTGAAGGCTTCCATGAAGGCGCAACCGAACACGGTTTCGCCATTACTGAACTTGTAGCCAAAGCTTTGGAAGTTTGCCCGAAGCCAGATCAAGTAGTTGTCGGTATGGGGCCAGGGCCATTTACTGGTTTAAGAGTTGGAATAACATTTGCTCACACATTTGCCATGGCACGTGATATTCCCGTTATCGGCGTTTGCTCATTGGATGCGATTGCAATAGATAAGAGTGAATACACAGTTGCCATCGATGCACGCCGCAAGGAGATTTACTGGGCAAGTTATAAAGATGGCAAACGAATTGCCGGACCCGAAGTAAGCAAACCTGCCGAAGTATCTGATTTCATAATCGATCTTTACCCAGATCTAAAGAAGTTAGTCGCACTAAGTGCTTCACAAAATATTTCAGAGCCGATGTACTTGCGACGTCCAGATGCAGTACCAACCGTGGAGCGCAAATGATTAGCTACCGCGCCGCGATCCAACTGGATCTTCCAGTACTAGTTTCAATGGAGCGCGTTCTCTTCGCTGACTCGCCCTGGTCTATGGGGCAATTTAAAGAAGAGTTCAAAGGCGTTCCAAATTCTCGCTATTTCATGGTGGCTACGAATGAACAGGATCAGATCGTTGGTTATGCCGCAGTTCTTGTTGTGGCACCTGGTGTTGAAGCCGACGTTCTCACCGTTGCCGTACTGCCTGAATACGCGCGCCAAGGTATTGCCACGCACTTCATGGGCGAGCTCGAAAAATGGTCTAAGGAAAAGAAAGCCTTGGCGATGATGCTGGAAGTCGGAGTTGAAAATAGCGGTGCCATAGCCTTGTATGAAAAGCTGGGTTATCAAAGGATTGCTACACGCAAAAATTATTATGGCCATGGCTTAGACGCACTTGTTATGCGTAAGGAGTTTGGCGCATGAACGAACCAATTGTTTTAGGTATCGAAACCTCTTGTGATGAAACGGCAATTGGCATTGTTCGCGGACGCACTTTGCTTGCCAATGTAATTGCCTCAAGTGTTGATGAGCATGCGCGATTTGGGGGAGTCGTACCTGAGATTGCCAGCCGCGCGCATCTAGAAGCCATGCTGCCAAGTATTGAAAAGGCGGTTAAAGATGCGAGACTTTCACTAAAGGATATTGATGCAGTTGCTGTTACGGCAGGTCCTGGCCTAGTTGGTGCACTTCTAGTTGGGGTTTCCTCAGCGAGCGGTTTAGCGCTTGGTCTTGGTAAACCTTTATATGGCGTAAATCATTTAGCAGCCCACGTCAGCGTTGATTTCTTAACTCACGATCAACCAACTGATCCAACAATCGCACTTTTGGTTAGCGGTGGTCACTCATCGCTTCTGCAAGTAGATGACATCACTTCATCGATTACTAAATTGGGCGCAACTATGGATGATGCCGCCGGTGAAGCCTTCGATAAAATCGCGCGAGTAATGGGGCTTGGTTTTCCGGGCGGACCTGCAATTGATCGCACTGCTCTTTCTGGTTCACCAACCGCCATTGATTTTCCACGTGGTTTAACAACAAGCAACGACTGGGCAACTCGTCCTTATGATTTCTCTTTCTCTGGTTTGAAAACCGCTGTCGCTCGCTACTTAGAAAGCACACCGAATTATGCAAAGGCTGACGTCGCTGCCTCTTTCCAAGAATCAATCGTCGATGTGCTTCTGCAGAAATCACTGGCTGCCTGCAAGGCCACCGGAATCGATTCACTTGTTATTGCAGGCGGAGTCGCCGCTAATTCACGACTTCGCGCGGTGGCCGAAGAACGCTGTGCCAAGGCCGGGGTTCGTCTGCGGATTCCAAGGCCAGCTCTTTGCACCGATAACGGGGCGATGGTTGCCGCCCTTGGCTCACTGATGGTCGCAGCCGGCCGCGCCCC
>CAZKNQ010000084.1:0-4587 GCA_964554225.1 uncultured Candidatus Planktophila sp. | reverse complement strand
AAGTCATTAGCATTTAGATCCACCATCTTTTGCTTGGCGATATCTTCAACCTGTGACTTAGTTAGATTTGCAACCTTATCTTTGTGAGGGATTGCAGATCCCTTTTCAATTCCAGCAGCTTTTAAAATCAAACGTGATGCTGGTGGAGTTTTGGTAATAAATGTGAATGAACGATCTTCGAAAACAGTAATCTCAACTGGGATGATGTTTCCTTTTTGACTCTCAGTTGCAGCGTTGTAAGCCTTAACGAAGTCCATGATGTTCACGCCATGCTGACCCAAAGCAGGACCAACCGGTGGTGCTGGTGTTGCAGCTCCAGCCTGAATCTGCAACTTAATAAGTGCGGTTACCTTCTTCTTCGGTGCCATGTTTTTTCCTTTTCTCTTCTAGTTAAATCTTCTGAACTTGGTGGAATGAAAGCTCGACTGGAGTTTCGCGGCCGAAAATAGAAACCAATACCTTTAACTTCGCCTGCTCTGGCATGATTTCAGAGATTGTGGCTGGCAGAGTTGCAAATGGACCATCCATAACAGTGATTGATTCACCGATTGAATAATCAACATCCTTCATTGCAATCTTGCCATCCTTCTTCAATGGACGTGGTGCAAGAATGTTCTCAACCTCAGCCAAGGTAAGTGGTGATGGATGATGGGCATTACCAACAAAGCCAGTTACACCTGGTGTGTTTCTAACACATGACCAAGACTCATCAGTTAACTCCATACGTACTAATACATAGCCAGGGAATACATTGCGCTTTACAACCTTGATTGCGCCATTCTTAAGTTCACGAACCTCTTCCTCTGGAACCTCAATCTGAAATATGAAATCCTCCATATTTAAAGATTGGATTCGGTTTACTAAATTTCCTTTAACCTTCTTTTCATAACCGGCGTAGGAGTGAACAACAAACCACTCACCTGGGGCATTACGAAGTGCAGCTCTAAATTCAGCATTCTCATCATTTTCCTCAACTGCGCTCTCCTCCACCACATCTTCAATTACCGGTGCGATGACCTCTTCAATTACCGGCGCTGTCTCAGTAACTGCCAAGGCTGCTTCAAATGCATCCACTGGTGGATTAGCTGGCGTATCAATTGACATCATTTTTCCTATTCGCCTTAGCCAAAAATCCAGAAAGTTATTTTGGTCAAAATTAGATCAAAGATTGAAACTACTAAAATGATAAATCCAACGAAAACTAAAACTACAGCTGTGTATGTTGTAAGTTGATTACGAGTTGGCCAAACAACTTTGCTTAACTCGGAGATAACTTGGCGATAGAACAGGCCAATGCGACCGAAGATGCCCTTGGCTTCTTCAGTTGAGACGATCTCTTCGCTCATCTACCTTTTCCTTTACTCGTTATCTTTCTTAACCAACTTCTTACCTATTACTTGCAGGGCAGGAGGGACTCGAACCCCCAACCGGCCGCTTTGGAGACGGCAACTCTAGCCAATTGAGCTACTGCCCTTCGTCCCGAATTAAGGCATGAAAAATCATGACCTAATACAAGCGCCGGGGGCGAAATTGTAGGCGGGTTCGAGAGAAAGGTAAAACTGAGTTAAATGTGAAGCCAGTTTCAGGCGTAGATGGCAGACTTAACCCCCCATGGGCGCATCAGAAAAACCTAGAGTTTCAAAACGAATTGCCGCGATCGCAGAATCGGCAACACTGGCAGTTGATAGCAAAGCTAAAGCATTAAAAGCAGCTGGTCGACCAGTAATTGGATTTGGTGCAGGTGAACCAGATTTTCCAACACCTGATTACATTGTTAATGCAGCAATTGAAGCTGCAAAGTTGCCAGCAAATCATCGCTACACGCCAACACCTGGCTTGCCGGAATTAAGAGATGCGATTGTTAAGAAAACAAAACGAGATTCAAATTATGAAATAACTGCCGACCAAGTTTTAGTAACAAATGGTGGCAAGCAATCTGTTTACCAATCATTTGCCTCTGTGATCGATCCGGGTGATGAAGTATTACTTCCCTCGCCATTCTGGACTACATATCCTGAGTGCATAAAGTTAGCTGGCGGAAAAGCGGTTGAAGTTTTTGCTGATGAATCCCAAAATTATTTAGTCTCAGTTGCCCAACTTGAAAAGGCGCTGACACCAAATACCAAGGCTCTGCTCTTTTGTTCACCATCTAATCCAACCGGTTCGGTTTATTCACCAGCCCAGGTTAAAGAGATTGGCGAGTGGGCATTAAAAAATAATTTGTGGGTAATTACTGATGAGATCTATGAGCATCTGCTCTATGACGGTGCTACCGCGCCAAGTATTTGTGTGCAGGTTCCAGAATTGGCTGATCGCACAATTATTATCAATGGCGTTGCAAAAACCTATGCGATGACTGGCTGGCGAGTTGGCTGGATGATTGGGCCAAAAGATTTAATTAAAGCTGCCACCAATTTACAATCGCATCTTTCTTCAAATGTTTCCAATGTTTCACAACGCGCTGCAATTGCTGCCTTAACTGGTGATTTAGCCGCAGTTCACAAAATGGGTGAGGCTTTTGATCGCAGGCGTAAGTTAATTGTTAAATTGTTAAATGAGATTCCTGGCGTAAGTTGCCCAACACCAACCGGTGCTTTTTATGTTTATCCATCGGTAAAAGGGGTTTTAGGAAAACAAATTAGAGGCAAACGTCCAACAACATCAGCAGAGCTTGCAACATTAATTTTGGAAGAGGTTGAGGTGGCTGCAGTTCCAGGTGAAGCATTTGGACCTTCTGGATACCTACGCTTTTCTTACGCTTTAGGTGATGAGGATATTGTTGAAGGCATTGGCAGAGTCAAGAAACTATTAAGCGAAGCAATTTAGTTTAAATCAAGCCCAACTAATTGCACCTCAGCCTCTAATTTGATTTGAAATTTCTCATAAACCTTAGCCCGAGCAATTTTAGCTAACTCAATAATATCTTCAGCTTTTGCATCTCCTGAGTTTGTTAATGCCAATACATGTTTGTTAGAAATTTGAGCACCCGCAAATTTCTCTCCTTTATTAACGCCGGCGTGCTCCATTAACCAAGCAGCTGATGTTTTCACTCGACCATCTGGTTGCGGCCAACGCGGTGCATCTTGTGGCAACTTATCAGCATCTGATTTACTTAAAATTGGATTTACAAAAAAAGATCCAGCAGAGTTTGAGTTTATATCTTTGGAATCAATCAACATTCCCTTACGACCACGAAGTTCAAGGACTGCTTTTCTAACATCACTAACTGGTGCGCGATCTCCGATATTTATAGATAAATGCTTTGCTAGTTCGGCGTAGGTAATTGGTAGTGATGATTCACCTTTTCGCAATTGAAAGGTGACATTAAGAATTACATAACGGCCATTTTCTTCTTTAAACACAGAGTTTCGATAAGAGAATTTACACTCTTGATTTGTAAAGGTTTTAACCTCACCGTTTTTACGATCATAAGCTTTTACTCTTGCAATAGTTTCACTAACCTCATGTCCATAAGCTCCAATATTTTGAATTGGTGCTCCCCCGACCGTTCCAGGAATACCACTTAGGGATTCAAGATCTGCAAAACCTTTCGCAATTGTTATTGCAACAAATTCATCCCAATCCTCACCAGCTGAGACCTCAATCATCCCGCCACTGCAAGCATCAAATTCCAGCGCATTGCCTTTACTTTCAACTCTAATAACGGTGCCCGCAAATCCTTCATCACTAATTAATAGGTTTGAACCACCGCCTAAAATTAATATTTTTTCACCAGATTTATCTGCGGCCTTCACAAAGTTAACTAACTCATCCTCAGTGTGAGCATGCACAATTTTTTGTGCCGGCCCGCCCACTTTAAGTGTGGTGAAGTTTGATAACTGTTCCATTAGATAAGCCTACCGACGTGGCGAGAGGATCTCATTTTTGCCTCTAAATCGATCTAAAATTCTTTGATAGTTTTTTCGTGAGTTCTTATCGCGGTACTCAGGATCAACATCGTGATATCCATGATGCCGGCCTTGTTCAAGCGGCAAATCTATTTGCAGTAATTTTCCACCAGATTGTCTTATTGCAAGCGATAGCTCTAGGTCTGCATTTCGATAGTACTTAGCACTTGGATTTGCTCCACCTGCTGCTAATGCGAACTCTCGATCAATCGCCATGTAGTAACTAAATAAGACATCAACCTCACCTACTCCTTTATCGGTGGTAGTTCGCCATTCATCATCAATATTTACTAGACCACCCTTCCAGCCAACCCCTTGATACCCAGATTCAAGGGCGGCTAATGTCTGTGGAATTGGATCTGCATTAAAAACCGTTGAAGGATCCATTATTACTAAATACTGCTCGGTTAAGTTATTCAGAAAATAATTGGTGACATTTCCCCAGCCCAGAGGATTTTTCTCTTGAATAAGGCTTACTTGATTTGGATCAAATTGATCTAGTGAAATCCAATTACTTTTACCATTTGCATAGACAGTAATTGGAGTTTGGGTATTTTTAGTAATAGAAGAAATACAGGTAATTAAATCTTCAGTGAAGCCCTCTGCTATTAAACAGATTCGAATTGACCCAGCCATTGGCGGGTATTAATTAACGAGTTTCGCGGTGAAGTTGTGAAGA
>CAZKNQ010000083.1:0-4617 GCA_964554225.1 uncultured Candidatus Planktophila sp. | reverse complement strand
ATGACAGATGATGCAGATATCCGCATGGCGCAATCCATGATGGATTACATCTTCCGTCGCCTAGCACTTGATTACTTACCATTCGAGCAACGTTCAGCGATGGGTCTGTTCACAGCCTCAGAGCGTGCACGTGCACTTGAAACAGGCGAGTACACACAAGATGCAGCGGTAGAAGCCCCAAAAGCGCCAGCCGCAGCTGCTCCTGCGGCGGCTCCTGTGGCTGCTCCAGCACCAAAAGCAGTTGAGGTAAAGATCGAACCAGCACCACTTGCTCCAACAATCGGATCATCTTCTGATCTCCTTGAATCAATGGGAATCAAATCAGATGCACCGCTCTGTATGACATGTGGCGTAAAGATGCGTATGTCTGGTGCTTGCTATGTCTGCGAAGGCTGCGGAAATACATCTGGTTGCAGCTAATTAATTAAATAAAAAACCCGCCACGTAACTGTGGCGGGTTTTTTATTTTGTTAGATATTAAGCAACGAGAATTGAACGCTTTGAAAGCCCCATGAAATAGCCATCAATTAAGGTCTCTGGGGCAACGTTATTATTTGTGGCAGCTCCCAAAGTTATAAATAGCGGAGTGAAGTGTTCCACCGTCGGATGTGCAAAGCGAACACCAGGTGCAATATCTTTATAAGAAGCAAGCGCATCAATATCACCACTTGCAATCGCTTCGGCAGCCCACGTATCAAATTCGCTAGACCAAGTAGGAGCGGGCGCAGTAGGGCTCCAATCGCGAATAAAGGGGAGGCCATGTGTCATAAAGCCCGAGCCGATAATCAAAACACCTTCATCGCGAAGTGGTTGTAAACGCTTTCCGATCTCCATCAGCGTTCCAGGATCAGAAGTCGGCATAGACATCTGCAGAACCGGAATATCAGCGTCTGGATACATAACGCGAAGTGGAACCCACGCGCCATGATCTAGCCCGCGATTACTTTGCGCAACGCTTTCAGTCTTAGGCATAAGCGCTGCAACCTTTGCAGCAAGTGCTGATGCATCAGGTGAGTTATAGGTCATCTCATAAAATTTGCGATCAAAGCCGCTAAAGTCATAAACCAGCGGGGTATTTGCAGCTGGGTTACTAAGGGTGATTGGCGCTGATTCCCAATGCGCCGAAACGATCAGGATCGCGCTAGGTCGCTCGATTTTTCCAGCAACATCTTTTAACTGCGATGTCCAAAGTTGATCATCAAGGAGCATAGGTGCGCCGTGGCCGATGTATAGAGCTGGCATCTTGGACATAGCAGGATGCTATACCAAAGTAGTTGAACTTTCAACTACATCAATTAAACAGTTCAAATAAGCGTTTTTCGCCATCTGCAAAGGCTTTGCAAAGATAAGATAACGACTTCATCAGTTTAGGAGAAGTAATTGCCACAAGCTCTGCCACGCAAGTTAGTGCATCGCTTGGTGACCTTAAATGCAATGAGCTCGTTTCTTATGGGCTCACTTGGATTTTCAATTCAATTAATTAAACGCGATTTCGAACTAACCCGGGTTGTTGCAAGTTGGCACAATATCGGTTGGGCGGGTGCGCTGGTCTTTATCTCATTTATTTTATTGGGCCACGGCCATCGCCGGCCCGCCCATCAAACAATCCGCATTGGTTGGGCGCTACTAATTATTGGCTCACTGGTTTATTGCCTTAGCCCGAATATCTATTTCTCAGTACCTGCCGTGATCCTTACTGCTACTGGTTCGGTTATTGCAGGCAATACGACGACAGCGATCTTGGGTGCGCACTCAAAGACTGCGCTGAAAAATATGTTCCGATCAACTGGAGTCGGTCTGTTTGCAGCATCCATTTCTCCAACGGTAATCGGGATTACAACTCAAGCAGATATTCCTTGGCGCGCAACTGTTGCAACAACTGCTGTGCTTATCGGGTTAGTTGCCTTAAAGATTGTCCCTGAATTAGAAGCCCGCCCCGAGCCAGAACATGCCGATAGTAAAATCATCTGGAATAACACGATGATCGCAATATTAATCTTTGCATTTTTGACGATCACTATGGAAGTTTCTCTCTCGGCTTGGGCGGTAGATCTGCTAACCGAGCGTGGTTCCGAGGTTAAATCAGCGGTTCTATTTGCAACCGTGGCGCCCTATTTTGTGGCGCTGACTCGTATCTATCTTTCAACTAAAGATGAACATAACCTGCATCGCATCTGGCGCTTCTCATTTGTAGCAATTGGTTCGGGTGTATTGCTAGTTATCTTTGCAACTTCTCCAACGCTTACCTTGGCTGGTTTGATCATCGCCGCCGCAGGTATTGGCCCATGTGCATCTATCGCTATCGCAAATGCCTCATCTACCGCGCAAGGTTCTGATCGCGGAATTGCCGCCTTTGTAATCGGTATGGGTATTTCAAATGGCACATCGCCCTGGATCATGGGATTTGTCAGCGAAAACTTTGGCTTTGCCGCAGCCTACGGAGTTATCTTGCTTGCTCTTATTGCTGCAACTTATTTCTTTGCTGCGATCAATCAGAAAACTGCAAAGAACTAATTAATTAACGAGGTACGCGTAGTCCTTGCACGCCACCATCTACAGCAAGCGCAGTTCCAGTTGTAGATGCTTGAGCAGGATTAGCCAGATAGACAATCGCGCTAGCAACCTCTACCGGCGAAACTAGACGACCAATTGGCTGGCGCGCCTGCAAAGCGGCATATTCCTTATCTGGGTTATCTGCCTTTGAGAGCAAGTTCTTAATCCACGGGGTATCTGCAGTTCCAGGGTTAACACAGTTAACGCGAACTCCATCTGCTAAACCATCGACTGCCATTGCCAGAGTTAGTGCGTAGATCGCACCCTTGCTGGCGCCGTAAACCGCGCGATTTGGAACACCAGCGGTTGCAACTAGCGAACAAGTATTAACAATTGCAGCCTTCGCACTCGCCTTAAGAAGTGGCATTGCTGCAGCGCTCATCCGTCCGGTACCAAAGACATTAACGTTAAATACGCGCTGCCATTCTTCTTCGGTTGCTTGTTCAACAGTGCCGATAGCGCCAATACCTGCGTTATTGATCAGAATATCTAGCGTCTTACTTTGGTTGGTGAATTCAGCAAAAGCTTTCTTAACGCTATCTGGGTTTGCGATATCGCACTCAATAAAGGTGGCAAGCTCGCCCATTTCACCTGCGCGCAGATCAAAGCCAAAAACCTTTGCACCTTGATCGCTTAATTTACGGGCAACTTCTAAGCCGATTCCCGAGCCAGCGCCAGTAACAATTGCAGTTAATCCAGCGAAATCTTTACTCATTACTCTGCTCCCTACCTAGGTTATTTATAAGCGACAACGCGGTTGGTAATTTCACCGATACCTTCGATACCGGTCTTAAGAAGATCGCCAGCCTTTAGATAAATCGGTGGCTTAAAGCCCATACCTACGCCAAATGGCGTTCCGGTATTGATGATGTCACCTGGGCAGAGCTCCATAAATTGGCTGATATACCAAACGATGTGGTTGATTCCATATAGCAAGTCATCGGTATTGGAATCTTGCTTCATCTCGCCATTTACCGAACACCATAAGCGCAGGTTGTGAGCGTTGATTGAATCTGCCGAAACGATAACTGGACCAACTGGATTAAAGGTAGGAAATGACTTGCCCTTTACCCATTGTCCGGCGCGCTCCATCTGCCAGTGGCGCTCTGAAACATCCTGCGAAATTGTGTAACCCAAGATGTGTTCTGCAGAATCATCGGGAGACTTTAGGTAGAGCGCGCTCTTGCCAATAACGATTGCGAGTTCAACTTCGTAATCTGTGGCCTGGCTATTTGGTGGAATAACGACATCATCGTTAGGGCCAGTAATTGAATCTGGAGCCTTCATAAAGATAACTGGCTCAACCGGAGTATCAAAACCTGCCTCTTTGATATGCGCTAAATAATTTAGACCAACACAAATAATCTTCGTTGGTTTATTAATAACAGCGCCATAGCGAAGACCAGCAAGTGGCGTGCGGGGCAGTGAGTTAAGGTCGGCGTTGGCAACACGTAGATAGCCACCAGCTTCTAAATTGGCGCGATCCCAGTCGCTGACAAGTGAATCAACATAGATTGCGTTGTCACCATCGATTACTGCTGGTCGTTCAGATCCGCGTTCACCAATACGTGCGATTTTCATTTTTCCTCCAGGTCTTACACAACCTTATATGAGCAAGTAAGGCTTAGTCACGGGCGCTGTCACTGATATTCGCTACTGTGGCCCAATGGGGATTGAGCAACAAAAATGAGTGATCTCTCGGCAAAAGTGCGTTCGGCTCTCGATGCCGCTGTCGCCGCCATTGGGGGATCACCACGTGAAGGCCAGATTGAAATGGCTGAAGCGGTGGCAAATGCGCTCACTGATCGCCATCACTTAATGGTGCAGGCCGGCACAGGTACCGGAAAGTCGCTTGCTTATTTAATTCCAGCCCTAGTTCATGGTCGCAAGGTGTTAATAGCAACGGCAACTCTTGCTCTGCAACGTCAATTGGTAGAACGAGATTTACCTGCAGTTGTCCCAGCACTTGAAAAAGAGTTAGGCCGCGAGATTTCTTATGGAATTTACAAAGGCGTTGGTAATTACATCTGCTTGCAGAAGATGAATGCAGATGAACCAGATCCT
>CAZKNQ010000082.1:0-4644 GCA_964554225.1 uncultured Candidatus Planktophila sp. | reverse complement strand
ATAAGGCCGAATATAAGCGCCGCCAATATCCACCTGGACCAAAGGTTTCTAAGCGAGCATTTGGTAAGGATCGCAGACTTCCAATGACTAATTCCTGGGCTGAGTAAGGGCCACGTAACACAGCCGTAACTTTGACTTGGCAAGATTTGGGGTATGACTTCCCACGATGCTCAGATGAGCAAGCAGCAAGAATTTGTACTGCGCACAATCGAAGAACGCAATATTCGTTTTATCCGTTTGTGGTTTACCGATGTCTTGGGTTATTTAAAGTCCGTTGCAATTGCACCTGCTGAGTTAGTTAACGCCTTTGAAGAAGGTATCGGTTTCGATGGTTCTGCAATTGAGGGCTTTGCCCGTGTTACTGAATCCGATATGTTGGCAAAGCCGGATCCTGCAACATTTTCAATCTTGCCGTGGCGAACTGAAGCACCAGGTGCTGCACGTATGTTCTGCGATATCACCATGCCCGATGGTTCACCATCACATGCTGATCCGCGCAACGTGCTTCGTCGCACTCTAAATAAAGCAGCCCAGATGGGTTACACCTGTTACACCCACCCCGAAATTGAATTCTTCCTATTTAAAAATTCACCAGTCAAAGGTGAGCAACCAGTGCCCGTCGATCAAGGTGGATATTTCGATCACACCCCAGCAGTTGTGGGACATGACTTCCGTCGCCAAGCGATCACTATGTTGGAAGCGATGGGAATCTCTGTCGAATTTAGCCACCATGAAGGCGCACCAGGACAGCAGGAAATTGATCTGCGTTATGCCGATGCCTTAAGCACCGCAGATAACATCATGACCTTCCGCCATGTGATTAAAGAAGTGGCACTTGAACAAGGTTTCTACGCATCCTTTATGCCAAAGCCATTTACCGAGCATCCAGGCAGCGGAATGCATACCCACGTCTCGCTCTTTGAAGGCGAGAAGAACGCTTTCTACGATGCATCAGCCGAATTCAATTTATCGAAAGTTGCGCGTTCATTTATCGCCGGCATTTTGAAGCATTCATCTGAAATCACCGCAGTAACAAATCAATGGGTTAACTCTTATAAGCGCCTACAAGGTGGTGGAGAAGCGCCTTCGTTGATTTCTTGGGGACATAACGATCGCAGCTCGCTAGTACGTATCCCGATGTATAAACCAAATAAAGAGAATTCAACTCGGATCGAATTTCGATCTCCTGATTCTGCTTGCAATCCATATCTGGCATATGCCGTGATGTTGGCTGCGGGCTTGAAGGGAATTGAAGATAAATACGAGCTTGTAGATAACTCCAACCCCGAATCACTTCCTGCCAATCTAGATGAAGCGATTGGCGTTATGGAGAAGAGCGACCTAGTCCGTGAGACTTTGGGCGAGCATGTCTTTGAATATGTGCTGCGCAATAAGCGCGCCGAATGGCAGGACTATCGCCGCCAGGTCAGCGCTTACGAGTTAGACCGTTATTTACCTGTCCTTTAACGCCTAATTAGCCCTAAGGGCTGTTACTTTATCGGCATGGCTAAAGCGATAACAGATAATGGTTTACGACGGATCAATTTAATTGCTGGTGTTCTTCACCTGGCCCAGATGGTGGCGGTTCTTGCCCTCGCATCTGATTTCACGCTACCAATCACCGCGCGATATATGTCTGGACCTCCTGGAAGCACTTACGGCGATCTCATCGTCTTATGGGATGCACCACTTGCGATCGGTGTTGCAGTTTTCTTGGGCCTTTCATCGCTTGCCCACTTTATTGTCATTAGCCCTAAATTCTTTCCACGTTACATCGCAGGACTTGCTGCTCACCGAAACTTTTTCCGTTGGGTTGAATATTCAATTAGCTCATCTGTAATGATCGTTCTAATTGCACAAGTAACTGGAATTTCAGAGATCACCGCTCTGATTTCAATCTTCGGTGTTAACGCTTCGATGATTCTCTTCGGCTGGCTGCAGGAGAAATATGAAGAGCCGGGCAATGGCGGTTGGGTCCCATTTATCTTCGGTTGCATTACCGGCATAGTTCCATGGCTTGCACTCGTCTTCTATGTATTTGCTATCGGTGGGGCTGGCGAGAATAAGGCGCCAACCTTCGTCTACTTCATCGTCTTCACAATCTTCGTTCTATTCAACTCCTTCGCACTTGTTCAATTCGTTCAATATAAGAAAATTGGCAAATGGTCAGATTATCTTCGTGGAGAGCGCACCTACATTACGCTTTCACTAGTCGCGAAATCACTCCTTGCCTGGCAGATCTTCGCCAATACACTTATCCCCGTATAGAAATTTAATAAAACTTTTATTGGAGGAATAAGTGTCACTACGTTGGGGTTACTTAGGTGCAGGCGGAATCGCTGACACCATCGCTACAGATTTTGGCCATGCTGGTTTAAAGATCCAAGCAGTTGCAACTCGCGATATGGCGCGCACCAACGCCTTCGCCGATAAGTTCAATATCCCCAACCGCCATCCTGATTACGCAGCGCTGGTTGCAGATCCTGAAGTAGATGTTATTTATATTTCTACCGTTCAGACCTTGCACCGCGATCATGCACTCTTGGCGATTGAAGCTGGCAAGCATGTCTTGCTCGAAAAGCCTTTCACCATGAACGCTGCAGATGCCCATGAAATCTATGCAGCTGCAAAGCGTAAAAATGTCTTTGTTATGGAAGCGATGTGGACTCGTTTCTTGCCAACTATGACTGCAGTCTTTGCAGCAATCAACGCCGGAGAAATTGGCACACCTCATTTTGTCTACGCAGATCACAGCCAGTATCTGCCGATTGAAAAAGCACCGCGTTTATGGAACCGCGAACAAGGTGGCGGTGCGCATTACGACCTAGGTATTTATCCAATGCATATGGCGATTCGCACCTTAGGTTTCCCAGATTCTGTGAGCGGAAAATCGATTATGACCGATACCGGTGTGGACTCTGCAACTGCTGCTGTATTGCAATACAACAATGGCAGCCTGGCGTTGATTAACTCCTGCATGACAATGGCTGGCACCCTGACCGCGGCAATTCATGGCGATAAAGGTCGTATTGAAATTGATGGTTGGTTCTTTGAGCAGACAACTTTTAGTATCTATGACAATAACCATAAATTAGTTCGTTCTTATGAAGAGAAAATTGCCGGACGCGGAATGCAATATCAAGCAGTTCACGTTGAAGAGTGCATCGCAAAGGGACTAACTGAAAGCCCAATACTTAGCCTTGCCGATACTGTAAAAATTATGGAAGTCATGGAGCAAGTTCACGTCTTTTAAGCCTGGCTTGCTCGTATCTGACTTATCGCGTTACTATTTATACATGACACTTCGCAGCCTCCTCCTTCGCTGCCGTGGCGGGGCCAAGTAAGCCGGTCCCCTCGCCGCGGGGTTTGTCGCACCGGTAAAACCCGACAAAACCCAAAAATTTAGGAGTTTATTAAATGTCTCAAGATAAAAATTTCCCTGATCAAAAACCTTCCGCGATGCCAGTGCATCGTTACTCATCATTTATCCCTGTAGATCTTAAAGATCGTACCTGGCCAACTAAGCAGATGACCAAGGCGCCGCAATGGTGCTCGGTCGACCTTCGCGATGGCAATCAAGCGCTGATCGATCCAATGGATACGCCACGTAAATTGGCGATATTTAAACTACTGGTAAAGATGGGCTACAAAGAGATCGAAGTGGGTTTCCCATCTGCATCACAAACTGATTTTGATTTCGTTCGCAAAATTATCGACGAAGATTTGATCCCGGATGATGTTGTCATCCAAGTCTTGACTCAGGCTCGCGAACCGCTAATCCGCCGTACTTATGAAGCGATTAAAGGCTCTAAGCAAGCGATCGTCCACCTTTACAACTCAACATCTACTTTGCAACGTCGCGTGGTCTTTGGCCTAGATAAAGAAGGCATTAAGAAGATCGCAACTGATGGTGCGCAACTCTGCCTTGATCTAGTTTCTACCGTGCCGGGCACCAAGGTTTCATTTGAGTATTCACCAGAGTCATATACCGGCACCGAACTCGAATTCGCAGTTGAGGTTTGCAACGCAGTAAATGCGATTTGGAAGCCAACACCGCAATGGAAGACGATCATGAACTTGCCAGCAACTGTTGAAATGGCAACGCCCAATGTTTACGCCGATTCCATCGAGTGGATGTGTCGCAACTTAGTAAATCGCGAGAGTGTCATTGTTTCGCTTCATCCACATAATGATCGTGGCACTGGAGTTGCAGCTGCTGAACTTGGTTATTTGGCAGGAGCAGATCGCATCGAAGGAACGCTCTTTGGAAATGGTGAGCGCACCGGAAACGTCTGTCTTGTGACCCTAGGCTTGAATTTAGTTTCGCATGGCATTGATCCGATGATCGATTTTTCAGATATTGATGAGGTTCGCCGCACCGTGGAATATGCCAACCAACTTCGCGTTCCAGAACGTCATCCATACGGTGGGGATCTTGTTTTCACAGCCTTTTCTGGCTCGCATCAAGATGCGATCAAGAAAGGCTTTGAGCACCTAGAAAAAGATGCGCTGGCTGCAGGCGTTGATAAAGATAAATTCACTTGGGCGATTCCGTATTTGCCAATTGATCCAAAAGATATTGGCCGTTCATATGAAGCGGTTATTCGCGTTAATTCGAAATCTGGCAAGGGTGGAGTTTCTTAT
>CAZKNQ010000081.1:0-4685 GCA_964554225.1 uncultured Candidatus Planktophila sp. | reverse complement strand
CTAAATTAACAATTCCGAGTGGTTCGTAGATTGATGGACATAAGAAGAGTTCAGCTTGAGTTAACACAGCGGTTAACTCATCGTGCGGCAACATATCTTTGATCCACCAGATGTTTTTGCGAGTTTTCTGTAGTTCTGAAATTAGATCGGCAACTTCTGCGCCAATGCCTGGTTCATCAGGGCTTCCGGCGCAGAGCACTAACCCATATTCGCTAGGAACTGATTTCCAGGCGCGCAATAAATGAGCCAGACCCTTTTGACGAGTAATACGGCCAACAAATGTGGCATATGGCCCAGTGATTCCATACTTTTCCAAAACGGACGGATCAGGATTTGGTGCAAACTTTGCAACGTCAACTCCGTTGCGAATGGTATGAACTTTGCTGGGATCGACGTTTGGATATGCACTTAATACATCGGCACGCATGCCATCGCTGACTGAGATGATTGCCGCCGCACTTTCATAGGCAGTCTTTTCTGCCCATGAAGAAATCTGGTAACCACCACCGAGTTGTTCGGCTTTCCATGGGCGCAGCGGTTCAAGGGAATGCGCGCTCACAATGTGGGGGATTCCATAAAGCAGTGATGCGGTATGTCCTGCCATATTTGCATACCAAGTATGTGAATGTACGAGTTGTACGGTGTCAAGATTTGTTGCGATCGCCAGGTCTGTTGCGATCGCTTGCAGCGCGGGATTTGCAGATGTGAATCCACTGGGAACGTCATATCCAAAAGCACCGTCGCTACGTTCTCCACCAAAGCAATGGACATCTACCTGAACTCCACTGATAGATCGAAGAGCTTGCGTCAATTGGAAGACATGGACTCCGGCTCCACCATAGACCTGAGGTGGCCATTCTTTGGTGACGATGCCGATTTTGAGATCGCTGCTCATAGATCAGAGCCTAAACCAACTTGTGGCAATTTCTACTGTCGCGTTAGAACTAACGCGAGTAGATTTACGCCATGAAGCGGAGAGAAAGACCTCTAGGAATTGTCCTGGCAGGTGGCGAAGGCAAGCGATTAATGCCTTTGACCGCAGATCGCGCCAAACCGGCAGTTCCCTTCGGCGGCTCTTATCGCTTAGTGGATTTTGTACTCTCTAATTTAGTTAACGCCGAGATGCGAAAGATCGCTGTACTAACGCAATATAAATCTCACTCGCTTGATCGTCACATCACAACTACTTGGCGCATGAGCACTTTGACCGGAAATTACATAACACCAGTTCCAGCACAACAGCGTCTTGGACCACGTTGGTACACCGGTAGCGCTGATGCAATTTTGCAGAACTTCAATTTAATTCACGATGAAAATCCAAACCACGTTCTAGTCTTTGGCGCCGATCACGTGTATCGCATGGATCCTGATCAAATGTTTGAAGCCCACATCGAATCTGGCGCCGGTGTAACTATTGCTGCTATTCGTATGCCGCGCTCTGAAGCTCACGAATTTGGCGTAATTGAATTAGCAGATGATGGAGTCACAATTAAGGCATTCCATGAGAAGCCATCTGACCCACCTGCCATGCCAGGTCACCCTGATCTATGTTTAGTTTCGATGGGAAATTACATCTTCCGCCGCGATGTTATGGAAGAAGCGCTAATTCTAGATTCTGAAGATTTGGAAAGTCGCCATGATCTTGGTGGAAATATTATTCCGATGCTCACCGCCAATGGCGTGGCAAAGGTTTATGACTTTGCAAATAACGTTGTACCGGGTGAAACCGAACGTGATAAAGGTTATTGGCGCGATGTGGGTTCAATTGATGCTTACTACGACGCCCACATGGATCTAGTTTCGATCCATCCCATCTTTAATCTCTACAACCGCGAATGGCCTCTGCTTACCAACCCACCATCGCTTCCACCCGCAAAATTTAGCGAAGGTGGCATTGCTCAAGATTCAATCGTTGGTGCAGGTTCCATCATCGCTGGTGGCCATGTAAACCGAACTGTTATTTCTCATGATGTACATGTCGGAGCCGGCGCATTTGTAGATGCTTCTGTTCTTATGCCTTCGGTGAAAATCGGCGATAAAGCAGTAATTCGCAGCGCAATCTTGGATAAGAACGTAGTTGTGGAACCAGGTGCGCAGATCGGCGTTGATTTAGAGCGTGATCGTGCGCGATTTACTATCTCTGATGGCGGAATTGTCGTAGTCGGAAAGGGCGTACGAGTTACCGCTTAGTTATCTTTTGGTTCGCGCTGCAATTTCTTTTGCTGCAAAATCAAGCGCTAGATGCGACGAGGGTGTCGCTGCGATGTTGGCGAAGAAACCATGGATCATTCCCGGAAATTCCTTATAGATATATTCAACGCCAGCTTTTTCTAATTTCGCACAGTAATTCTCAGAGTCACTTACTAGTGGATCGTATTGCGCAGTGATCACGATAGATGGGGCGACTCCGGCAATAGTCTTTGCGCGCATAGGCGCAGCATATGGATTGTTATCGTGTTGGCTACCTTGCAGATATTGATCCCAGAACCATTGCATAGCTTGAGTTGTTAATCCGTAATCTGTTGCCGCCTCGATATATGACTTAGTTGTGAAATCACGATCCAGACATGGATAAACAAGTAATTGATAAGTTAAGTCAACGTTCTCATCGCGCGCTTTTAGAGCCACTGCTGCTGCAAGATTTCCTCCTGCGCTATCTCCTCCGACTCCAACGCGATTGGGATCAATACCAATCTCTTGAGCATGCGACTTAACCCAGAGAAGTCCGGCGTAACAATCATCAAAGGGCGCTGGGAATGGATGCTCTGGCGCCTTCTGGTAATTAACGCTGATAATTACTGAGCCACTTTGATTTGCTAGGCGATGAAGTGCGGCATCATAAATATCTAGAAAATTTAATACCCAGCCGCCGCCATGGAAATAGACCATCGCAGGCGCGTTCTGATCCTGGTTTGGGCGATAGATCCGTATTGGCAGATCTGCAGTAGGTCCTGGAATAAAGCGATTGGTAACCGAGAGGATTGGCTCAGGAGTACCTGCAAATGCAACGCGACTTTGTGTTAGTTCACGAATAACTGCAACGGGTGCTTCCCAAACTTGCGGAAGCCCTGCCGCTTTCTGATCCGCTAATTGCTTAACAATCTCAGGGGCTAGGGTCATTTAACTAACTCCAATTCTCCGTGCGATCGCGCAGCGTGCGATATCGCTCAACTACATCTGGTGTGGCAGTTGCCGATACTTTTTCAATCTTTCCAAGATCCCAAATAGGTGCGCTATCTCCACCGAGCAGGGCCCAGGCGGCTTGGCGGGCTGCACCATTTGCTACATATTCTCCCGCTGGTGGAACTAATACTTCACGACCAAAGAGGGCTGCCGCAATTTGCGAAACCGCAGGGTTCTTAGCTGCGCCACCAATCAAGATAATCCGTTTTACATTTACGCCTAACTTCTCCAGCGCATCAACGGCATCAACTAAACCGCAGAGCATTCCTTCGACCATCGCGCGAGCGATATCTGCAGCATTCGAGTTATTCAAATTCATTCCACCAAATACACCAGTTGCATGTGGTCGATTAGGGGTTCGCTCACCTTCAAAGTAAGGAAGCAACGAAAGCCCGTTAGCACCTGGCTTTGCCGATAAAGCAAGTGCTCCAACTTCATCATGGGTTTTTCCAAGGATACGAGTTGCTGCATCCAAGATACGTGCCGCATTTAGCGTGCAGACAAGTGGCAAGAAGCGACCGGTTGCATCAGCAAAACCGGCAACTTGGCCAGATGCATCATGGGTTGGCGTCTCAGAGACAGCAAAGGCGGTGCCACTAGTTCCGAGTGATACAACAACATCTCCGGCTTGTGCCTGAATACCAAGTGCGGCGGCGGCGTTATCGCCTGCACCCGGCGCAATTGGAATTCCTGCTGTAGTTGTTCCACCAAATTGATCTGGTGAAATTATCTTAGGTAGATGTATTTCGCGATCAGTGCGTAGCACCATTGCCAAAATATCGCGGCGATATTGCGAAGTTGTTGGATCAAAGTAACCAGTACCGGATGCTTCGCTGCGATCTGAGAATAGTTTTTCGAAATCTAGAGTCTCACCCTTAGCGTGCTGTATTTGCCATGACAACCAGTCGTGGGGAAGAGCAACACCAGCGACCTTCGCCGCATTCTCTTTCTCCGAATCTGCCAGCCAACGCAATTTAGTTGCGGTAAATGAAGCAACTAATACCGAACCAACTTGTTTGGCGGTTTCTGCATTTCCGCCAAGTTCTTTATTTAGTGCGGTTGCCGCATCTGCAGAGCGAGTGTCATTCCATAGAAGTGCATCGCGAATTACTTTGCCTTGCTCATCTAGTGCAACCATTCCATGTTGCTGTCCACCGATTGAGATTGCTTCCACGCCATCGAGGCCTCCAGCTGCAGCAATTGCGGTGTCTAGGGCGCTGACCCAGTGTGCAGGATTTACTTCTGTGCCATCAGGATGAGTAGCGCGACCTTCGCGGATTAACTCGCCAGTAACGCCATCGCGGATGACGACCTTGCAAGATTGAGTAGATGAATCCACGCCCGCGATGAGTTTTTGGTTAGCCATGGGTAGAGGTTAGACTGTGCCTGTCAACGTTGACCACTTTTTCTCAAGTCTAAAATTCATTTTGGCTTAGATTTATAATTTTTTGAACTGGAGTTTTCATGCGTATTGGCGTCCTTACAGGTGGCGGAGATTGCCC
>CAZKNQ010000080.1:0-4701 GCA_964554225.1 uncultured Candidatus Planktophila sp. | reverse complement strand
CGACATACGACATTGCATTCCGCAGCAAATACTTATCTGATGAGATGCAACCACCGCTATTGGCCGAAGCAGTTAGCGCTGTGGCAAAACGAGGCCGCGGCGTTGATTTCATAAACGAGGTTCTTCCATCTGTTAAGCGTTTCTACGAATGGTTACACACAGTTCGCAATCCATATGGCGATGGCCTAGTTCGTGTGGTGCAGCCAGATGAGACCGGTATTGATCATTCTCCTGTTTGGGATGAGATCATGAATATCCAAGATGAGGAGCACGACTCTTGGACTCGCGGCTGGCATTCAATCTGCGATCCGTATGACAAGTTTGATCGTGATCCAAAGAAGATGATTGAGCTCAATCATTTTGTTGTTGCAGATGTGATGACAAATACGATTTATATTGAAAATCTCCATGTCCTTGCCGATCTCTGCAAGCAAGTTGGAGATCAAGCCGGATACGACGAATACCAGGCGAGAGCAGCAAAGGCTCGCAAGTCACTCGATGAACTCTGCTGGAACGAAGAAGATGGTCTTTATTACGGTGTGAACGGTAAAGAGAATAAGCAACTTCGCGTAAATACTTTTATGAGTTTGATGCCATTGCTTTTGCCTGATCTAGATAAGCGCAAGGCAGAATTACTGATTGCACGTATCTTGAATCCTGAAGAATATTGGGCTGAATATCCAATACCTAGTACGGCTATGCACCATCCGACTTATCGACCAGATACGGTAGGAGGAAATTTAGTATGGCGCGGACCTTCATGGATCAATAGCAATTGGTATATCTGTCGCGGATTAAAGCGCCATGGTCGCAGCGACTTGGCTCGCCACATAACCAATCAAAGTATCGCAATGGTGCGTAAGAGTGGATTCCGCGAGTACTACAACCCGCAAACTGCACATGGTCGTGGGGCACCTGACTTTAGCTGGTCAACTATTCTTATAGATCTAATCCACGAGGTGAAGTAAAAAATGAGCAATCTCTTAAATAGTGCCAAGGTTGGAATTGTTGCTCTAAATTGGAAATTTGAGATGGCAAAGTCTGAAGATTTCTTAAAGCGCATTGCTGCATACGGCTTTAAGGGAATCCAGATCTCGGTTGAGCAAGCTAATTCCGACAACTTTTTATCTCAAATGAAGCAGAATGGCTTGGCAACTGCCGAACAGTATTTGGACATTGCTTGCGACGAGAACGGCCCACTTGCAACTGCAGATGCTCATTCACAAGAGATAGTGGATGCGGCTATTCGCGCCAAGGTTGAAATGTTAGTTTTTGCAGTAGACGGATCGCTGGAGCGAGATATTTACGCAGGTCGCACACATCTTGGACCGCACTTAAATGAAAGCGGATATCAACGTCTTGCTGCGCACATTACTAAGTACGCGCAGTTAGCGAAAGCGGCGGGAATTCGCTCTTCATTCCATCCACACGCAGCCACTTACATTGAAACTCCTGAAGAGACCCGAAAGTTAATGGCGCTCCTTGATTACGAATTGGTCGGAATGTGCCTTGACGTTGGACATTGGCTGGTTGGTGGGGGAGATCCCGTTGCTGGCGTAGCCGAATACGGAAAACGTGTTACACATGTTCACATTAAAGATGTTGATCCAGAGATTTTAAAAAAACTAATTGCTGGTGAATACGAAGGTATGAACGTTGCAGTTGAAGACAACTATCTTTTTGTGCCAGCCGGTGAAGGCGCACTTGATCTAGTTGGGCTATTTGCAGAACTAGAAAAGTACCGCTTCTCTGATTGGATGATGAGCGAACAAGATAAAGCGCGTGAGCCAGCTGAAGAAAAATCAGGGGTTTCTATGCGTAATATCGAGGCGGCTCTTAAGGGCTAGTAGCCCTTATCCATTTCCCGTACGCCCGATATTGTTCACCCTATGACTAGTACTCCGCGTATTTTGCACGCCGCAACCGGTTCAAATCTAACCGCTAAAGGCTGGGGACAAGAAGCTGCCCTGCGCATGCTTCACAACAACTTAGATCCGGCGGTAGCTGAACATCCTGAAAACTTAGTTGTTTATGGCGGAACCGGAAAAGCAGCACGCAACTGGCCTTCCTTTGATGCATTAGTAAAAAGCCTTACCAATTTAAAAGATGATGAAACGCTCTTAGTCCAGTCAGGTAAACCAGTTGGAGTCTTTGCAACTCACGAATGGGCGCCCCGCGTTCTTATCGCAAACTCGAACTTGGTTGGCGATTGGGCAAATTGGCCAGAATTTCGCCGCCTAGAACAACTTGGCTTAACAATGTACGGGCAGATGACTGCCGGTTCTTGGATTTACATCGGAACGCAAGGAATCTTGCAGGGAACTTACGAAACCTTTGCCGCAGTTGCACAGAAAAGATTTAACGGAACTCTGCAAGGAACTCTAACTCTGACCGGCGGTTGCGGCGGAATGGGCGGAGCACAGCCACTTGCTGTGACCATGAATGGCGGCGTCTGCTTGATTATCGATATCGATAAGACACGTTTGGAAAAGCGTATTCAGACTCGTTACCTAGATGAAATTGCCGACAACATCGACGATGCAATAGAGCGAGTTCTAAAAGCGAAGAATGCGCGCGTTCCACTTTCTGTTGGGCTGGAGGGTAACGCTGCCGAACTATTCCCACTTTTGCTCAGCATGGATGTACCAATCGATATCGTCACCGATCAAACTTCCGCACATGATCCTTTCTCCTACATTCCTGCAGGTGTGGATGTTCACACAGCGGCACAAATGGCGAAAGACAACCCAGAAGATTTCACTAAACGCTCACAAGCATCCATGGCAAAGCATGTTGAAGCGATGGTTGGCTTTATGGATAAAGGTGCAGAAGTTTTTGATTATGGTAATTCAATCCGCGATGAAGCCCGCCAAGGTGGCTATTCACGCGCCTTTGCCTTTCCGGGCTTTGTTCCTGCCTATATCCGCCCGCTCTTCTGCGAAGGGAAAGGACCATTTCGTTGGGTAGCACTTTCAGGAGATCCAAAAGATATCTATCGCACAGATAAAGCTGTTCTAGATCTATTTCCAGAAAATGAAGGTTTACATCGCTGGATCTCAATGGCGCAAGAGAAGGTTGCCTTCCAAGGTTTGCCTGCACGTATCTGCTGGTTGGGTTATGGCGAAAGAGATAAAGCCGGACTTGCCTTCAATGATCTAGTTGCACGCGGTGAAGTCTCTGCGCCAATTGTTATTGGACGAGATCATTTAGATTGCGGTTCCGTTGCATCGCCTTATCGCGAAACCGAAGCGATGTTAGATGGTTCAGATGCAATTGCAGATTGGCCGCTGCTAAATGCGATGGTCAACATTTCATCTGGTGCTTCATGGGTCTCACTTCACCATGGTGGTGGCGTTGGCATGGGACGTTCAATCCACTCGGGGCAAGTCTCTGTTGCCGATGGCACAAAACTTGCAGCTCAGAAGTTAGAGCGCGTGTTAACTAATGATCCAGGTATGGGAGTTATTCGCCATGCAGATGCTGGTTATGACATCGCCATTGATACTGCCAAGGAACGCCATGTACATGTACCGATGCTGGATATTGAATGACCAGCACGCTCCTTTTCAATATCGGGCAACTAGTTACAAATGATCCGCAGCACGATGGCACCAAGCTTGGGTTAATAAACGATGCCGCGTTGTTGATTGAAGATGGCGTTGTTGCTTGGGCGGGGCCTAACGCTGATGCACCAACGCATCACATCAAACGTAAGATCGACGCTCACGGCAAGGCGGTGATCCCTGGTTTTGTAGATAGCCACACACATATGATCTTTGCGGGAGATCGAAGTAAAGAGTTTCGTGCACGCATGCTGGGGGAGAGCTACACAGCAGGCGGCATCGCCCACACAGTTGAACAAACTCGCAGCGCTAACGATGAAACTCTAAAAAGTAATGCGCAAAACCTTTTAAATGAGGCTTATACCTCAGGTACCACGACTATCGAATGTAAATCAGGTTATGGCTTAACTGTTGAAGATGAGCGGCGCTCACTTGAAATTGCCCAGAGTTTTACTGACGAGACAACTTTCTTGGGTGCACATGTAGTGCCCATTGAATACAAGAAAAACCCAAAAGATTATGTGGATTTAGTAACTGGTCCAATGCTGGATGCAGTGCTTCCATATTCAAAGTGGATCGATGTATTTTGTGACAAAGGCGCTTTTTCAGTTGATGATGCCCGCACAATTCTTAAGGCCGGAATGGCAAAAGGTTTGCAACCACGACTTCATGCAAACCAACTTCAAGAAGGCCAAGGAGTTCGCCTCGGAGTTGAACTAGATGTTGCATCCGTTGACCATGTCTCTCACCTAAGTGAGAAAGATATCGAAGCGCTTTCAACTTCAAATACTGTGGCAACGCTCTTGCCTGGTGCGGAATTTTCAACCCGTTCGGCTTATCCAGATGTTCGTCCGCTTCTAGAAGCGAGCATCACCGTGGCACTTGCCTCTGACTGTAATCCTGGAAGTTCTTACACAACCAATATGCCATTCATTATTGCGATCGCAGTTCGAGAGATGCATTTCTCTCCAGAACAAGCGTTATGGTCGGCAACTATGGGAGGCGCAAAAGCGCTTCGCCGCGACGATATCGGACATCTCTTTGAAGGTGCGCGTGCTAATTTTTCAATACTTTCTGCAGATACGTATATCCACTTGGCATATCGCCCAGGTGTTAACTTAATAGAACAGGTGTGGCG
>CAZKNQ010000079.1:0-4733 GCA_964554225.1 uncultured Candidatus Planktophila sp. | reverse complement strand
CAATCGAGAGAGGGGAATGAAGAGATGTTGAAATTCATTGGCCGCCGCGCTCTTTTCGCCGCCTTTACGATCTTGATCGTCTCCGCCGTAGTTTTTGGAATATTCTCACTGCTCCCATTTGATCCAGCCGCCCTTACTTGTGGTCAGCGCTGTACAGATCAGATCGTCGAAGCAAACCGTGTTCGCCTTGGTTTTGATAAACCTATCTATGAGCAATACTGGCTCTTCCTCTCTGGAATTTTTGCAGGCCGCACCTACGGCGCCGGCAGCGCAGCCTTTACTTGCCCAGCACCCTCATTTGGATATTCCTTTAATGAAAATGCTTGCGTTACTAATTTATTAATTGAAGCTCTTCCAATCACCATCAGCCTTGCTATCGGCGCACTTTTACTCTGGCTAACAGTTGGAATTGGATTGGGTATCGTGGCTGCTAAATTTAAAAACCGCTGGCCCGATACTGGTTCATCAGTCTTCGTGTTACTCGCAACCTCGCTTCCAACATTTGTTACTGGTCTTGCACTACTTATCTGGGTCACGATTAAGTGGAAGCTAGTTCCGTTGTCGCTACAGGGTTACACCTCACTCTTTGATAACCCATTTAAATTTGTCGAGTATTTCATCTTGCCCTGGATTACTTTGGCGATCGCATATGCGGCGATCTATACCCGCTTTACTCGCGCTGCCCTTCTCGAAACCCTTGGAGAGGATTACATCCGCACTGCTCGTGCAAAGGGTGTGGGTGAGAGAGTTGTCTTCTTTAAGCACACCTTGCGCGCCGTGCTCGCCCCACTAATCACCTTGGCGGGTCTCGACTTTGCCGGACTTATTGGTGGTGCGATCATTACTGAAACGATCTTTAACTTGCCAGGACTTGGTCGTTTAACCCTGCGCTCTGTTTATGAATTTGATTTATCGATTGTTCTTGCAACAACAATTTTGGCAGCGACGGTCGTAATTGTTATGAACTTAATCGTCGATATGTTCTATGCCGTACTTGATCCTCGGGTGCGTATCACATGACCGAACTACTTCGTATAGAAGATCTTCACGTCTCCTTTAAAACCGATGATGGCTTAGTCCGTGCGGTAGATGGCGTATCACTCTCACTTAACGCTGGTGAAACCGTGGCGATCGTGGGCGAATCAGGTTCCGGTAAAACTGTTACTAGCCTTTCAGTGATGGGTCTGCATAAAAAAGGATCTGCCCAGATCTCTGGATCTATCTCGCTAAACGATGGTGGGACCTTTAAGGATGTTGTTTCGCTAAGTGATGATGCGATTCGCGATATTCGCGGGCGCGCAGTTGCGATGATCTTCCAAGATCCGATGTCTTCACTCCATCCTTTTTATAAGATCGGTAGCCAGCTTGCTGAGGCTTACTTGGTTCACAATCCAGGCAAGAAGAAAGAGGCGATGGCCCGCGCAGTTGAGATGCTTGACCTTGTTGGAATCCCAGAGCCCGCAAAGCGCGCCGTCGAATTTCCACACCAATTTTCAGGCGGTATGCGCCAGCGCGTAATGATCGCAATGGCGCTTATGAATTCACCACAAATCTTGATCGCCGACGAACCAACAACTGCGCTAGATGTAACGGTACAGGCGCAGATCCTCGCGCTGCTGGCAAAGCTTAAGAAAGAATTTAATATGGGTATCTTGTTGATCACCCACGCCCTAGGCGTTGTTGCACAAGTGGCCGATCGCGTAAATGTTATGTATGCCGGGCGCATCGTAGAAGAAGGACCAGTTGATGACATTTTCTATTCACCACTAGCCCCTTACACACTTGGACTTCTAAAGTCAGTGCCACGAGTTTCGTCAAAGAACGAACGCCTCAAGGCGATTCCAGGACAGCCACCATCACTAATTAATTTGCCAGTGGGTTGCCCATTTGCACCTCGTTGTGAGTACAAGCAACATTCATCAGAGTCTGGTTGCAATACAACTAAGCCAGAGCTAATCGGCACATCAGCAACTCATCGTTCGCGCTGCCATATCCCAGAAAATCTTCGTCAAGACTTATTTGCTAAAGAGTTAAAGGAGTTACAGTCGTGAGTGATGTAATCCTTAAAGTTGATAATCTCGTAAAACACTTTCCAACCGGTAAAGGCAGGCGCGGTGAAAAGGAAGTCGTAAAGGCTGTCGATGGTATTTCCTTCGAGCTTAAGGCTGGCGAGACTCTTGGCCTCGTAGGCGAATCCGGTTGTGGCAAGACAACCGCTGGCCGAACCATCTTGAAATTAAATGAACCAACCTCGGGCAAGTTGATATTTGAAGGTCAGGATATAACTGACTTCTCTGCCGGAAAGATGCGCGCTATCCGCGCCCAGATGCAGATCATTTTCCAAGATCCATATTCTGCGCTAAATCCTCGTCAGACAATCGGCAAGGTAATTTCTGCGCCCTTTGAAATTCAAGGAATTACTCCGCCAGAAGGAACAAAGGCTGCAGTACAAAACTTAATGGCGCGAGTTGGCTTAAACCCAGAGCACTACAATCGCTATCCACACGAGTTTTCCGGCGGACAGCGCCAGCGCATCGGTATCGCCCGCGCGATCGCGCTAAAGCCACGTTTTATCGTTGCCGACGAACCAGTTTCAGCCCTGGATGTTTCGATTCAGGCCCAAGTTATTAACTTGCTCGAAGATCTGCAAGAAGAAGAAAAGATCAGCATGGTCTTTATCGCCCACGATTTATCTGTGGTGCAACATATTTCTGATCGTGTAGCAGTTATGTACCTTGGAAAGATGATGGAAGTTGCGGCAACCGCTGATCTTTATGCCAAGCCGCGCCATCCTTATACAACAGCGCTTCTATCTGCGGTTCCACTGCCAGATCCACGATCTGAACGAACCCGCGAACGAATCATCTTGACCGGCGATCTACCTAGCCCAATTAATCCACCATCAGGTTGTGTATTTAATACCCGTTGCTGGAAGGCGCAAGATAAGTGCCGCACCGAAGTACCTCAGTTGGTACAGCTCGGGGCGTCACAAGTAGCCTGCCACTTCCCCGAGAACTAGTTTTAAATCCAGGGGTTAATTACAACTTTTCCGGATTGCGGCGACATAGACATCTGCATAGCCTCATCGGCCTGATCTAATCCAAATTCATGGGTCACCAAATCTGCAAAGGGATATTGCTTGGCATACTTGTCGAAAAGCTTTAATGAAGGTCCATAGGCATTTATGGGGTGGTTAGAAAGTCCGATCAATCTGACATTTTTACTCAGCACATGCCGGTGCATGCTTATCGATACTTCTCCAGTATCCGCGAAGTTACCCATCTCAAGGAGCGTGCCACCGCGGCGTAGCATCTCGATTCCTTCGATGACGGGCTCTGGACGGTTGGTCATATGTAAGACAACATCGGCTCCGATGCCACCAGTTAGTGAGTGGATAAGTTTTAGACGCTCGCTCTGACTTGTCTTATCTACATTGATCGTTAAATCGGCCCCAAATTTCTTGGCAAGATCTAATCGGTAGTCAGATTTATCTATACAGATAACTTTTCCGGCACCCATGATTCCCAATTTAGCCACATGCAATAGCCCCAGTGGTCCAACGCCAAAGACCACAACAGTATCGCCACTAGTAAATCCTTCAATTGAGTAAGAACTAAAATCCTTTAATTTATCTAACGATGCAGCACAGGCCATTAATTCAGCAAGAACCGCCACTTTTGGCGAGATATTTTCGGGAACCTTATAAAAAAATGTGCCGGGCTTAAAATACATGTACTCGGCCCAACCGCCTAACAAGTGCGGCCATTGCGCACTTGTAAAACTATTTCCGTAGCACTGGGATTTAGAACACCAGCTATAGCCTTGAATATGAGTGCAGTAATAACATTTTCCGCAGATCATGTCCGGGCACATGACAATTCGATCGCCGACTTTTACATGCGCTTGATAGAAATCACCTGATTCCTCAACGGCCGGGCTTAACTCTTCAATAATTCCAACATTTTCATGGCCTTGAATAATTGGGAACGGGGTATCAGTTTCGGATTCGGTACCAGCGTATTGTTTCGTCTCACCTTGGTAGGTGTGCTTATCGGTACCGCAAATTCCTGAGAGCTCAACGCGCATTAGCAGCGCCCCATCTTCTAACTTGGGACGTTCAAATGATTGGACCTCATAACGTCCTGGAGCGACGAGCACGGCGGCGCGAATCTTCATGCCGATAAGTTAGACCCTTTGCGAGGCAGTTACCAGATTTCACTTCCTCTTCGGTAGAAATCTTTACCAGATCTCAACTCTGTCTTTCTCAGCCAGCCATAACTTGTCGCCCTCGGTAACTTCAAAGGCCTCATAGAAATCGCTGATGTTGGCAACGATGGCGTTGCAACGGAACTCATATGGAGAATGCGGATCAGTTGCGATGCGACGACGCAGTTCTTCAGCACGTACCTTGCCGCGCCAGGCTTGCGCCCACGATAAGAAGAAACGTTGTTCGCCCGTTAAACCATCGATTACAGGCGCTGGAGCGCCCTTTAGAGCCAATTTATAAGCCTTAAAGCCGATTGCAAGGCCACCCAGGTCTCCAATGTTTTCACCGACCGTTAGAGCGCCATTTACATGGATATCTGGGGTCTCCTCCGGATAAAGGGCATCGAATTGTTTGATCAACATATTTGCGCGCTTTTCAAATTCGGTGCGATCGGATTCGGTCCACCAATCAATCATGTTTCCATCGCCATCGAATTTAGAACCTTGGTCATCAAAGCCATGGCCGA
>CAZKNQ010000078.1:0-4788 GCA_964554225.1 uncultured Candidatus Planktophila sp. | reverse complement strand
TAAAGAAAAATCGAGTCCATAGCCCTTGGGGCGGATTCTTTTTCGTACTCCCATCAATTATTGCGATGGCGGTTTTCGTATACGGAATGATTGGTTACACAGTTCGCGAATCGCTTATGAATCGAACCAACTCATATACCGAAGATGTCTTTTATGTTGGCCTAACTAACTATGCTGAACTCTGGCAAGATCCCGAGTTCACTCACGCACTTTCTAACCTTTTGAAATTTACCGCAGTCTTCATGATCGGATGTTTACTCTCCGGTTTAATTATGTCTTTATTGCTAGAAAAGGGAATCAAGGGCGAAGGCTTCTTCCGCTCCACCTACCTCTACCCAATGGCGATCTCATTTATTGCGATGGGAACCTCATGGCGCTGGTTGATGGACTCGGCTCGCGATGCAGATGCCACTGGCCTTAACTACCTCCTGCAGAAAGTTGGACTAGGTTCACTACAAAGCGACTGGTACACATCAGAAGCCGGTTCAATGTTTGCGATGTCCCTGCCAGCGATCTGGCAGATGTCTGGTTACGTAATGGCGCTCTTCTTAGCAGGTTTCCGCGGTATTCCGGATGACCTACGCGAAGCAGCGCGCGTTGATGGCGCCAGTGAATTTAAGATCTATCGCCACATCTTATTCCCACAGCTTTCACCAACATTCCTAACAGTTTTAATTATTTTGGGCCATATCTCGATGAAGGTCTTCGATTTGATCTTCGGTATCGCAACCAAGAGTTATGTCACCAAGGTACTCGCTATCTATATGTGGCAAGTTATCTTCGACTTCCAGAACTATGCCAAGGGCGCTGCGATTGCAATTGTCATTCTTTTGATGATCGCGGTAGCGGTTATTCCATATCTAATCTATGTAAATAAGACAGAGGAGGCGAACAAATGAGTTCAGATATCGCATCCCGCGTCACGCGCAAGGTAGATGTTCGCAATAAGAAGAAGCTCGATGGTAAAGGCCAGTTCTGGTTGGTCTTCCGCTATTTCGCGCTAACCATTCTCTTCGTAATCGCTGCGCTTCCAATCTACATCATGGTTATTAACTCTGTTAAAGGAATTACCGGTGTAACTCAGTCAGCGGCGTTCATTCCACCGACTTCACTTGACTTCAGCGCCTGGGGCCCAACATGGGAGATCTTGAAAGAACCAATGCTCCGCACGCTCTTCTTCGTTGTTCAATCCTCAGTTATCTCAGCGGTAATCGGCGCGATTAACGGATTCGTCTTCGCCAAATGGCGCTTCCGCGGATCAACCTTTATCTTCACAACATTCCTATTCGGAATGTTCATTCCTTACCAAGCGATCATGATTCCCCTAACTAAGTTCAACCAGTGGGCCGGAATCGGTAACACGATCTATGTCTTGGTCTTTGCGCACGTTATCTACGGTATTCCGATCTGTACATTGATCTTCCGTAACTACTACGCAGCGATCCCTAACGAGTTAATCGAAGCAGCGCGCGTTGATGGCGCCGGAATGGTACGTATCTTCCGCACTATCTTCTTGCCGCTCTCAGTTCCTGGTTTCGTGGTAGTTCTTATCTGGCAGTTCACATCTGCCTGGAACGACTTCCTCTTTGCAATCTTCTTAACTGGTGGTTCTCCGAAATTATCTGTTGCAACAACAGCGCTTAACTTCATCACCGGTTCTGGCAACCAGGTTTACTACGGAAATAACATGACCGCATCGTTGATCGTTTCGATTCCAACTCTGCTGGTCTACCTATTCTTAGGTCGTTACTTCTTGCGTGGCCTCTTGTCCGGCTCGCTAAAGGGTTAGTTTCAAGAGATAAAGTAAAACAACTAGTGCTCGATGAAAGTTCGGTAATTCCTTACCTTACTGAGCGCAAATTATTACAAGCTGATTCTTATTTGGGTAACGCCACCGTGGAAGTTCTCACAGGTGGCGTTTCCTGTGTTGTCTTAGCGGTAAAAAGCGCTGAACGAGAGATAGTTGTTAAACAGGCTCTACCTGAACTAAAGACCAAAGCAAAATGGGTGGCAGATCAACGTCGCGCAATCGTTGAGGCGGAGGCGATGCGCATCTATCAATCGATTACCCCAGATAGCGTTCCAGAGCTAATTGATTGCGATGAAGCAAACTTCACCTTAACTATGTCGCGGCTACCGAAGACATGCACCAACTGGAAGCAAGATATGTTGGAAGGTCGCATCCACCCAGAAATGGGTGAAAAACTCGGCAAGATATTGGCGCAATGGCATAACGCAACTGCTATTGATGCTGCGATAAAGGCGAAGTTTATGGAAGGCGAACTCTTCGAACAGTTGCGGGTTAGCCCTTTCTATCGCGCAGTTGCTAATAAGAACCCTAATCTCCAACAAGTTATCAACTCACTGATTGTTGAGATAACTACTGAGAAAATTGCCCTCGTGCATGGAGATTTTTCGCCGAAGAACATCTTGGCGACTGCCAATCACAGCCCCATTATCCTAGATTTCGAAGTTGCACATACTGGAAATCCGGTCTTTGATTTAGCTTTTGTTAGCGCACATCTGTTATGTAAAACGATTAGAACGCAGAGCGCTGCCGAAAAAGTAGAGATAACAAGCACCGCCTTAAAGTTCCTAAATTCTTATCGTCAGACTAGTCGGGTGAGCATCGCTAAAAGTCTGCCGCAACATGTTGCTCTAATTGCCCTGGCTCGAGTTGAGGGAGTATCGCCGGTTAATTATTTAGACGATCGGGCGCAGCAGAAATTGGCAGCGATCACCAACGCCGCCCTGTTAGATTCGACTATGTCTTATGAGCAGCTATTTGAAAGTGCAAAATCATGAATATTAAGAAGTTGCTTGGATATCAAGTACTTGATTCACGGGGTCGCCCTACTGTTGCGGTAACAATTACCCTAAGTGATGGCTCACTACACACTGCGCGTGTGCCTTCAGGGGCTTCAACAGGTGCGCATGAGGCGCACGAGCTCAGAGATGCCGGAACCGCTAAGGCAGAGAGTTACTACGCTGGAAAATCTGTTTATACGGCAGTTGAAAACATTAATTCCAAGATTGCTCCTAAATTATTGGGGCATAGCCTGAATTTAGCGGCAATTGACGGCTTGCTTGTTGAAGTCGATCCAACACCTGGCCACCAGGTAATTGGCGCAAATGCAACTCTGGCAACTTCACTTGCCGTTGCAAAAGCGGCAGCACATGCATCCGGTAAATCGCTGGTCAGATACTTTCAACCAGAAGGTACGCTCTTATTGCCTATGCCGATGGTAAATATTTTATCTGGGGGAGCGCACGCAAATCACAGCCTAGATATTCAAGATGTTCTGGTTGTTCCTCATGCCGCAAGTAACTTCGCCGAAGCACTTTCCTGGATAGTTGCTATCCGCGAACGATCCGCAAGTGAGGGCAAAGCATATGGTGTTACTCATCTGGTAGCAGATGAAGGCGGTTTAGGTCTGGGATTTCCAACGATGGACGATGCCTGCGAATTTGTCTTGGCACAGATTGAAGAACTTGGACTATCTGGAAAAGTTTCACTTGCGCTAGATATTGCATCGACCCAGTTCTTTGCTGATAACAAGTACTCACTAACTACATCTGGGCAGGTTTATACACCTGAACAATTTGTGGAACATATGCTTAATTTAGTTACTACCTATCCAATTTCATCAATTGAAGATCCTTTTGCTGAAGATGACTGGGATTCATGGTCAGCCTTTTCAGCGAGCGCACCTGCGCACCTGCAAATTCTGGGAGATGACCTCTTCACAACTAATTTACATCGCCTTGAACGCGGTATCGCCCAAAAGAGCGCTAATGCAATTTTGATCAAGGCCAATCAAAATGGTCTACTTACATCAACTCATCGCGTACTAGATCATGCGCGCGCAAATGACTTTGCAACGGTAGTCTCTGCCCGAAGTGGTGAAACTGAAGATTCTTGGCTTTCGGATATCGCAACTGGCTGGCGTGCAGAGCAAATAAAAGTCGGATCCACCCATGGCTCAGAGCGCACCTCAAAGTGGAATCGCTTACTTGAACTTGAAGCAACTGAAGTAACTGAGTTCGCGCGACCTTTTAAAGCTCTTTAAAAGAAATAACCCCCGCCTCACATTTTGTGCAAATGGGTGACGGGGGGTTATTTTCTTAAATTAACTTACTAAAGACGCTCTCCAGTTGAAGAGTTGAAGAGGTGAACTGAAGAAGCCGCAGCAGTGACTGTGATTGTGTCACCTGGCTTTGGTGGGTTCTTTGGATCCCAGCGAACAATTACTTGTGCGCCTTCATCAGTTGAGTTAGCAAACTTCACCGTTGAATCTGCAGGCTTGCCGTAAACGAAAGCATCGGCACCGAGCTCTTCAACCACTTCCACAAGAACGTGGAAGCCGCCGGCCGCAGGTGAAAATCCCTCAGGACGGATACCAACCGTTACAGTCGAACCAGCAGATGCTGGAACATCTATCGCGAGATCTCCGAGCATCGCCTTTCCACCATTTACTGGCGCAGAAAGTAGGTTCATCGCAGGCGATCCGATGAAGCCAGCAACGAATGCGTTGGCTGGTGCATCGTAAAGATTGCGTGGAGTATCTACTTGCTGCAGTAGACCATCTTTTAGAACTGCTACGCGATCACCCATGGTCATCGCTTCAACCTGGTCGTGTGTTACGTAAACAGTTGTGATTCCAAGGCGGCGTTGAAGCGCTGCGATTTGGGTACGAGTTGCAACACGCAACTTCGCATCAAGGTTAGAAAGTGGTTCATCCATAAGGAAGACCTGTGGTTCGCGAACAATCGCACGACCCATAGCAA
>CAZKNQ010000077.1:0-4791 GCA_964554225.1 uncultured Candidatus Planktophila sp. | reverse complement strand
TCGCTGAGGTTTCAGATCTAATCCATCTCGACATTATGGATAATCGTTTCGTACCAAATCAAACTTGGAACTTGGGCGAGGCGCAAGCAATCATCTCTGCGTCGCCAACGGCCATTGATGCTCATTTAATGGTTGCAGATGTTGATACTTTAGCGATTGAGTACGCGATTGCTGGCTCCGGCAGTGTCACAATCCATGCCGAAGCTGCAGTCGATATCAGCAAAACTTTGCGAGGAATCAGATCACATGGCGCAAGAGCTGGTCTTGCAGTAAAGCCGGCAACTCCAATTGAAAAGTACTTAGAATTTTCAGATCTAGTAGACATGTTTCTAATCATGACGGTAGAACCAGGATTTGGTGGTCAGAAATTTATGGCGGAGATGATGGAGAAGGTGCGCATGACCCGCAAATCGATAGGGGATCGACCAATCTGGCTACAAGTAGACGGTGGTATCTCAATCGACACTATCGCTATCGCGCGTGAGGCGGGCGCAGATACCTTCGTCGCCGGATCTGCAGTCTTTAACTCTCCAGAACCAGCAGTCATGGTTGAAATGCTCCGTCATCGCGCAAGCGCTGTCTAGTAAACTCTGCCAATGAAATCTTTCGATCAATTATTTGATGAACTCGCCGCTAAATTGGCGAGCCGCGAAGCGGGTTCAGGGACAGTTGCTGCAATCGATGCAGGAGTTCACTCAATTGGAAAGAAGGTCCTTGAGGAAGCTGGCGAAGTCTGGCTTGCTGCTGAGCACGAAAGTGGCGAAGCTTTGGCCGAAGAGATCAGTCAACTTATCTACCATCTACAAGTTTTGATGTTAGCGCGTGGCTTGCAGCCAACAGATATCTATAAGTTCCTCTAGAGATTGGTAGTAAATGTTAAAGATTGCAATTCCCAATAAGGGCTCTCTCGCGGACTCGTCTATCGAGATCCTTAAAGAAGCAGGCTATCGCCAGAGAAGTGACTCCCGTGATTTGGTCCTATTTGATTCCGAGAATAACGTTGAGTTTTATTATCTACGTCCGAGAGATATAGCCCTCTATGTGGGATCTGGTGAACTCGAGGCTGGCGTTACGGGACGTGATTTACTCATTGATTCCGGGGCAGCTGCCACCGAAGTTCTAGCGTTGGGTTTTGGTGGTTCAACTTTTAGATTCGCAGGTCCTGCTACAGAGTCGTTATCTATCTCGAATCTCAGAGGAAAGAGGATCGCCACTGCATACCCAGGGCTGGTGCAAAACTATCTCTCGCAGAATTCGATTCAGGCAGAAGTTGTTCGCTTAGATGGCGCAGTTGAAAGCAGCGTGCGCCTAGGCGTTGCTGATGTCATCGCTGATGTTGTCAGTACAGGAAACACGCTTCGCCAAGCCGGTCTTGCGATTTTTGGTGATGCTATTTTGGTTAGTGAAGCAGTCCTTATCACTCGCAGTGGGGCCTCTCTTCCAACAGGTTTGGAAGTATTGCAACGTCGCCTGCAAGGAGTTGTAACAGCTCGCGAGTATGTGCTTCTTGACTATGATATTCCGAAGGCGAGCGTTGATAAAGCGTGCGCAATCACACCAGGACTTGAATCTCCAACTATCTCTCCTTTGCAGAAAGAAGATTGGGTAGCAGTGCGCGCGATGGTTCTTCGTAAAGATACAAATCGTTTGATGGATGAACTCTGGTCGTTAGGTGCACGCGGCATCTTGGTAACAGATATCCACGCCTGCCGTCTTTAATTTAAGCCTCTTCAACTTCTTCGCGAGAGATTCCCATCAGATATAGAACAGAGTCTAAATATGGGGCCGAAACTGAACTATCTGCTGCAGCCTTAACGGCCGGTTTGGCATTAAAAGCAATTCCCATTCCGGCGATAGCGATCATATCTAGATCATTTGCTCCATCACCGATCGCAATGGTCTGTTCTAGATCAACGTTATGTTCGGCGGCGAATTCGCGTAGAGCGGTAGCTTTTCCCGCGCGATCTATAACAGACCCAACGAGTGCGCCGGTTAACTTTCCATCTGCAATCTCAAGATTATTTGCACGCAGATGATCGATACCTAGTTCAGATGCCAGAGGAGCAATTACCGGCTCAAAACCACCCGATACCAGAGCGATGTGGTGACCTAGTTTTTTTAAAGTTCTAACTAACGTGCGGGCGCCAGGAGTTAAAGTTATTTCGGATTGAACATCTTCTAGAACACTGGCAGGAAGGCCCTTCAGTAAAGCTACGCGTGCGCGAAGACTTGCTTCAAAATCAAGTTCTCCTCTCATAGCCGCTTCCGTGATTGTTGCAATTTCACTCTGCACACCCGCCTTGGCGCCAAGAAGTTCTATAACTTCTTGTTGAATAAGAGTTGAATCAACATCCATTACGACCAACTTTGTAGCAAAACGCATGAGACCGCCAGGAGATACTGCGATATCAACTCCAAGTTCGCTGCCAGTGGTCGCAAGAGCGCTTCGCAGCGTTGCTAAATCGGCTCCAGATACTGTCAATTCAATCGCGGTAACTGGGTAACTCGCAGTGCGGTTAATACGTTCAATATTTCCACCATCTGAGGAGATGACCCCAGCGATCGCTTTAATCGCAGCAGGCTTTAGCGATTGCGCAAGAACAATGACGTGAAGCAGAGATTTCTTAGGCGCAATTGTGTTCTGGTCGCTACTTTCAAAAGCAGTCGCGATATCTACGCCCAATCTTGTTGCACATTCTTCAAGGTCTGCCTCGATAGATTTAGCGTGGGCGGGAGATAACGAGATTAGAACCGTCAAAATCAAACGACCACGGATGACAACTTGCTGAATATCCAGAATTGTCACGGCAAATGGAGAAAGCGCTTCGAAGAGCGCTTCGGTTATTCCGGGGCTATCAACACCAGAGACCAAAATAAGGCCGGTGAACTGTTGGTCAGAAACACCGTTTTTTGACTCCATAATGGAGAAGATTATCGTGAATCACATCAGCGCATGGCGCAATTGCAAGTGATTCATCGCCTTTACCGCTATCTTTTTCATCTATGAACGCCGCACCGAGCCAAGTAGTCCTTGCAATGCAAGGTGTCAGCGTTACCCGTGGTGGCAAACGTATTCTCGGACCGATAGATTTTCGTATCCTAAGCGGTGAGCGTTGGGTGATTCTTGGTCCAAATGGCGCCGGTAAATCGACACTTCTCAATATTCTTGCCACACGAATATTTCCAACATCAGGGACAGTTTCGATACTTGATAAACAGATGGGAAAAGTAGATCTTTCAGAACTGCGAACCCGCATTGGGATATGCGCTTCAATTCTTGCAGAAGATATTCCAGATGATGAATTTGTTCGCGATGTTGTCTTAACTGCCGCTTACGCGGTGATCGGCAGGTGGAATGAGGTTTATGATCTCTGGGATGAATCACGAGCGGTAGCGCTTTTAACAACCTTTGGGGTTCGTGAATTTGCGGATCGTCGCTACTACACATTGAGTGATGGCGAGAAGAAGCGAGTACAGATTGCTCGTGCACTTATGGCTGATCCCGAGCTTCTCCTCCTAGATGAACCTACGGCGGGTCTTGATCTGGGCGGTCGTGAAGATCTATTACGTCGTTTCTCAGAATTCTCTTTGGATCCGTTAGCGCCATCGAGCATAATCGTTACCCATCACATTGAAGAGATTCCAGCAGGCACTACGCATGCACTGATTATCAAAGATGGCGTGATTGCGATATCAGGCCCAATATCCGAAGTAATCACATCAGAGCATATGAGCGCTGTCTTCGGAATTAGTATTGATGTAACAACAGATGGATCGCGCTTTTTCGCTAGAAGTAAATGACTAGTTTCAAGGATCAGTTACACCCCGGCTGGCGCGAACTTCTAATTGGATCGCTGGATCTTCTAGATCGTATAGAAGATCAACTTGAGCTAGATACCTTTCTACCGGGTCATGATGACGTTATGAAATCCTTAAGTCTTGATCCGAGACAGGCAAAAGTTTTAATCCTTGGGCAAGATCCATATCCAAACGCAATTGACGCTATGGGCCTGGCATTCTCATCAGCGCGAACCGACGGAAAACTGCCCGCTTCACTAAAAAACATTTACCGCGAGCTGGTCGATGATCTAGGTATACCTACTCCAATTTCAGGAGATTTAACTCCTTGGTTTAAACAGGGCGTTATTCTTTTAAATCGAACTCTTACTTGTGCAAAAGGCGAGAGTAATTCACATAAAGATATTGGTTGGAGAGTCTTTACGGATCAAGTTGTGGCTGTTCTTGCCCAGCAAGGCGTGGTTGCCATTCTGTGGGGTGCTAACGCGCAAGAGGTCGAGCACTACTTCTCGGCAGGCGATCGCATTTGCTCTGCTCATCCGAGTCCGTTATCAGCCTATCGAGGATTCTATGGTTCCAGACCATTTAGTCGGGCAAATCAAATTTTAATCACTAAAGGCCGCGATCCCGTCGATTGGCAAATTTAACGCAGAAAGCCCCCGGTTAACCAGAACCGAGGGCTTTCTGCTAACTAGTTACTTGTTTATCCAACCCAGGTATTAATTGGTGAAGATAAGAAGTAGATCATAAATAGGCCAGAGACCAAGAGAAGTAGTGGATGTACTTCCTTGCCACGGCCTTGGATGTAGCGAATAACTACGTGCGTTACAAAGCCGGCGCCGATACCAACTGAGATGTTGTAGGTAAATGGCATCAGAATGATTGTTAGAAACGCTGGAATTGCGATTCCGTAATCTTCCCAATCAATAGCTTTGATCTGAGTCATCATCAAGAAACCAACGATGATGAGTGCAGGAGTTGCAGCCTCGTAAG
>CAZKNQ010000076.1:0-4804 GCA_964554225.1 uncultured Candidatus Planktophila sp. | reverse complement strand
CGAGCGCGCGACTGAAAATCGTGAGGTCGACAGTTCGATCCTGTCCCGAGCCACTCAAGTAATTTAAACTCAAGTAATTAATTAATTTTAAAATTTACCCAGCAGACCCTGAACCAGATGGTCCTGCTTTGCGCTGAACTTGTGGAGCACCGCCGCTGCGTTGACCGCCACGAATCTTTGAACCACCTTCTGCATGGTTCTGGGTTCCTGGTGCGCCCTTCTTACCTTTTTTTGCTTCAAGGGCAGCGAGCATTCTCGCCTTTACATCGTCGTTGTTAGTCATGTCGTTAGTCTACCCCTCAGATGGAATACGTAAGAAGTAAACCAATTTAACGAGCCAAGCTACCCCACCAAGTGCCATTAATTGATAACCCAAGGTATCTGGCCAGGTATAGATCGCGAGTGCGATTGCGCCATAGAACGCTGCGAATCCCCACAAAGTAAATGCAGTTGCGCGGCGTTGTAAGCCAGCGCGCATTAAGCGATGCGAAAGGTGATCGGTGCCGCCTTGGAATGGTGAAATTCCGCGATAAATACGTGATGTAACAGCAACTGTTGTATCCAAAATCGGAACCGCCATTAATGACAATGGGATCGCAAAAGATTTTACTTGCGGAACAACGCCTGGGCTTAAGCGAATAGTTAGTACCGAGATGATGATGCCTAGAAAGAGCGCTCCGGCATCGCCCATATAGATCTTCGCTGGAGCGCGGTTCCACATAAGGAATCCTGCGGTTGCGCCCATGGTCACGATCGCGAGTGCGCTAACCAAGATCTGTTGGCGGTCGTAGGCGATAAAGAATAAGAAGAAGGTAATTACTGCAACTGTGCCGGCAGCTCCACCGTCGAGGTTGTCGAAGAAGTTAATGGAGTTACATACGCCGACGATCCAGAGAACTGATACTGCGTAGTTTAAAAAGGTGTTGTTAAAGGCTACGCCCATGGTGTCGGTTGATGTCAAGATAACCGCAACGATTACGCCAGTTGCGGTCTGCGCAATTAAACGCGGCCATGGTTCGAGACCTTTTAGGTCATCAATTAAACCCATTAGTGAAATCGCCATCGCTGGAACTAAAACAAAACTGGCTAAACGAAATGTCTCCATAGAGAAATCGACTGCGAGCAGAGATCCGTAAGAGGCTCCGACTACGCCAATCGCGATTGCAACACCGCCTAAATAAGGCACTGGCTCTTTCTGTGCTTTACGCGCCAAGTTTGGTGCATCGACTGCACCTACGCTGATTGCGATCTTGCGCATTATCGGTGTGATGGCACCAACAAAGATAAATGTGAGCGCGCCAAGTAAAAGGAATTGCGAAACTGAATATTCCATCTGGTTAATTACTTATCTTCACTCTTAAAGTAGTTGTTGCGAAGATCATCCACTTCTGATTTACGGAATCTACGATGGCCACCAAGTGTGCGGATTGAAGTTAGCTTGCCGGCTTTTGCCCATCGTGTAACTGTCTTTGGATCAACGCCGAATAGTTCTGCAACTTCGCGTGGGGTGAGCAAGATTTCTGCATCTGGCAGACGATTCATAACGCACCTTTTTCATCAATTTAAGGCAACGCGATTGCGATGTCCGATTTGTAACGACTGTCGGAAGTATCCGTCAAAGTGAGCGTAAATGGCAATAGCCAAAAGTGCGGCTAAATCGCCGATTCGAAGCCTTGAACCATACGCCAACGAGTGACCAACCGCTCGTAGCCCTGCCCTGCCATCTGTCCGTCACCTGCGGCTAGGCCAGCGAGTGAGTGCAAGACATCTTCTACTGAAGTATCTGCTTCGATGCCGGTTTCTTCTCCCGCTAATTTCATTCCGAGATCTAGATAGCCAGCTAGCCCGCCGTAATCAAGTTCAACAAGTGATTGTTGGTGGAACATCTCAAGCCATTCCAGCAAATGTTCGATCTCAGCTTCAACCGAGCCTTCACCAAATGCGCCCAAGACAGTTTGGTGTGCAACTTGGGTGCGGGCAATGGCATCAGAGAGCTTGGCGCGCATAATGCAGAATGGTCCATCTTGATCTACACCACGTACTCGCTCTTCCGGCATAAACATCGAAAACCAACGCGGAGGAATAAGCCAATTTTCAGTAATGATATGTGGCACGCGATCTTCCATTAAATCTACGCCGGCAGTTATTACATCTTCTAAATTCTGTGGTACGAAAAACGGTGTTACAGATGACGGAAGTGAATCTTTGAAATCATCAAGGGCTGCCCAGCAACGCGTTGCAGTTGACCATGGTGAAATGTAACGAACGCCATCGATATCTAAAATATGTGCGCCGTCGGGGCGACCGGCAGGTGGTTCTGGAAAAACTAAACGGCGCAGCGCCAACTTTTGTTCAATGCGAGTTGAGTTTTCGTCTGCAACTAGATCTTGCCAGCGCAGACGATCTGCTGGTTCAAATGCCGAAAGCGGTTCGTAGATGCGAAGTGATGCTACGTACGGAGTTGGTCTCACAATATAAATCTCACAGTATTTACCTTACCCGTGAGAAATTAAGCACGCGGAATGTAATTTCCTTCGGCGAAGGGATCATCGTCATCGCGAGTTTTATTTGCGGGATCTTCGCCATGGAGTTCTTTAGCCAGACGATCAAGATCCATCTCCTGAGAGTTGTACTTGAGATCTCTGGCGACTTTTGTCTGTTTAGCTTTTGCACGGCCGCGACCCATAGGGCGACCTCCTTACCAAAGTGAAATTCGTCAAGACGCGAAGGTTATCGCGTCCTGTAGTTACCTTCCAAAGCAGCGGCGCCAGGGCCGTTTTGAGCGTGAATTGAGCCTGCCACCCAGGCTTTCATGCCACGGGCGGCCAGTGAGCGGATGGTCAGATCGGCGATAGCGGGGTCGACGATGGCGACCATACCGATGCCAAGATTCCAGGTGCGCTCAAGATCGGGCTGCGCAACCCCTCCGATTTTTGCTAGGAAATCCATTTCTGCGGGGAGTGCCCAAGTACTGCGATCAAACTTTGCCATCAAACCATCTGGACTAACGCGTGCGGTGTTATCGGCTAAACCGCCGCCGGTGATGTGAGAAAAAGTCCGGATATTTTCTTGCTGCGCTTTGATCAACGCTAAACAATCAAGGGTGTAAATCTCGGTTGGAGTTAAGAGAATTTCGCCAAGCGTTTTTGTTAAACCTTCATAAATGTTGTTGAGATCAAGTTTCTGCGTGGCCAGGATATGGCGCACCAGCGAATAACCATTGGCATGGAAACCACTTGCTGGCATCGCAATAATTGCATCTCCTGCTTTAACGCGGTGCGAACCGAGTTGCTTATCAGCATCAACTACGCCAGTTGCAGCACCTGCAATATCAAATTCATCTTCTTTAAGTAGACCTGGGTGTTCGGCAGTTTCGCCACCGATTAACGCGGTGTTGGCTTTTACACAACCACGTGCAATACCACTAACAATTTCAGCGATGCGTTCAGGGATCACTTTGCCAACTGCAATGTAATCGGTCATAAAGAGTGGTTCTGCACCACAAACAACTAGATCATCGACAACCATCGCAACTAGATCTTCACCGATGGTGTCGTACTTACCCATCAAACGTGCAATCTCAGTCTTAGTTCCGACGCCATCAGTTGATGTCGCAAGAAGCGGTTTCTTATAATTCTTTAGCGCGCTAGCATCAAATAAGCCAGCAAATCCCCCAATACCACCTTGCACTTCAGGGCGCGTGGCTTTAGCGATCGAAGCCTTCATTAATTCAACGGCGCGATCTCCGGCATCGATATCGACGCCTGAATCTTTATATGTGCTCATGGTTTTTCACCACCTCTGTAACTTCAAGGCGCATCTTTCCTTCTGACATATCTGCAGGTACCGCAATTGGGTAAGTGCCGGTAAAACAAGCGGTGCAGAGCTTGTTTTTATCGATTGTTGTTGCGGCAATTAGCCCTTCCATCGATACATAGCTAAGTGAATCCGAACCAATAGAGCGACGGATTTCTTCTATTTCTAGACCGCTAGCAATTAGTTCGGCGCGGGAAGCGAAATCGATTCCGTAATAACACGGCCATTCAACCGGCGGGCTGGAGATACGAACGTGAATTTCTAAGGCTCCGGCTTCGCGCAGCATCCGCACAATTGCGCGCTGAGTATTGCCGCGAACAATCGAATCATCAACCACAACGATGCGCTTGCCCTCAATAATTTCGCGCAGTGGATTTAACTTAAGTCGAATACCTAGTTGGCGAATCGTTTGCGATGGCTGAATAAAGGTTCGGCCAACATAAGAATTCTTAACCAAACCAAGACCATATGGAATTCCAGACTGTTGCGCGTAACCAATCGCTGCTGGCGTTCCGGATTCAGGAACTGGGATAACTAAATCTGCTTCAACTGGCGCTTCGATAGCTAAGCGCTTTCCGATCTTTACACGAGTTGCATGAACACCTTGGCCCGCAATTGAAGTATCTGGCCGCGCCAAATAAACATATTCGAAGATGCAACCTTTGGGATCTGGTTTAGCCCATATCTGCGAACGAATTCCATCTTCGTTAATCGCTAAGAATTCACCTGGTTCTACTTCACGGACAAATGCGGCGCCGACAATATCGAGTGCTGCAGATTCAGAAGCAACTACCCAGCCACGTTCGAGTTTGCCGATTACAAGCGGGCGAACTCCATGGCGATCGCGAGCGGCATATAAAGTTTTTTCATCCATAAAGACAAGTGAGAAAGCGCCTTCTAACTTTGGAAGAACGGCAATGGCACTTGCTTCAACGTTCTTCTCATCTTGCAGACCAATTAACGCGGTCATGATCTCGGTGTCAGTTGT
>CAZKNQ010000075.1:0-5003 GCA_964554225.1 uncultured Candidatus Planktophila sp. | reverse complement strand
ATCTACGTCTAACTAAAGATGGCATCGCAGTTCTTTGGCACGATGCAGATTTAAAGCGTCGTGCAAATAACGCGGCCGTAGTTCACGAATCAACATATGCGCAACTGGCGGCAATTTATCCGCAGATTGTTACCCTCGATCAATTTATAGATTTTGGAATTACCGAGAAGAAATCTCTATTGCTGGAAACAAAACACCCAGTTCCTTCGCGCACAGCAATTGAAAATCATGTTGTGCAGAAACTTCACAAAGAGGCAAAACGAATAGAAAAAGCTGGCATTGATATAACAGTTATGTCTTTTTCTTGGTTTGCAGTCGAGCGTGTGAAACAACTTGATAAATCAATTGCACTGACTTACTTGATTCGCGAAACAACCCCACGCCTTTCCGTTAGATATACATCAGCGCATTCAATCGGTCCAGGAATCGCACAACTGCGAAAGAAGCCCGCTTTGGCGCAGCAGATTAAGTCACTAGGCAAGAAATTAAATGTCTGGACCGTTGATGAGCCTTCCGACATCATCTTGTGTCGCCATCTCGGCGTAGATAATTTGATTACCAATCGCCCCGCCTTTGCGCGCGAGGTCCTTGCTGCTAATTAATTACTGGAAATCTTTGGCTTTAGAGCAGGTATCCTTAGCAAGTGAGCGCTGCAGATAGCCATAGATTCGCCTATTTAGGTCCGGTGGGTACCTTCACTGAGGCTGCGCTAAATAAGATTACCTGCGATTCAGATGTAAAAATTCCTTATGCAAATGTCACCGCCGCACTTAACGCGGTTCGCACCGGTGAAGTTGACTATGCCCTTGTACCAATTGAAAATTCTGTGGAAGGCGTTGTTGCTCGCACTCTAGATGAACTCGCAACGGGGGACCCGCTAACTATTTCTGGCGAAGTTACCTTGCCAGTCACCTTTGCCTTTATGACTAAGCCAGGGGCCAAAGAGATTAAAAGGATTGGCACCCACCCACATGCCGAATCACAGTGCCGCAGTTATATTGCTAAAAACTATCCGCATGCAGAAGTTGTCCCCACGAATTCAACATCTGCCGCCGCCGAGTTGGTAAGTAAGGGCGAACTCGATGCCGCGATCGCCTCAAGTGCAGCAGCGCAACACTTCGGCTTAGAAATCCGTGCCGACGATATTGGTGATAACTCAGGAGCGGTTACTCGCTTTATCGCAGCCCAAAAACCGGGATGGGTACCAGAACCTACTGGTGATGATCGCACCTCAATGGCGGTCTTTATCGATATCGACCACGCTGGAGCGCTACTTGAAATCTTGCAGGTATTTGCCAAGCGCAACGTCAACTTAACTTTTATTCAGAGTCGCCCTACCGGTCGCGAACTTGGTCACTACCATTTCATTATTGATGTCGAAGGACATATCAACGACGAAGCAGTCGGCGGTAGCGTCGCTGAACTCCGTGAGATTTGTGATGACATTAGATTCTTAGGCTCTTACCCACGAGAGGTTCGTTAAAGCATGATCGATATCAAACTCCTGCGCGAGAATCCAGATCTAGTTCGCGCATCACAAAAAGGTCGTGGTGAAGATGTCACGATCGTCGATCAGGTGCTTGCAATTGATGATGTGCGCCGTGCTGCCATTACCGAATTCGAAACTTTACGCGCTGAACAGAACACGCTATCCAAGTCAGTAGGCGCTGCAAAAGGCGATGAAAAGGCTGCCTTATTAGAGAATGCAAAGGCGCTGGCGGATAAAGTAAAAGCGGCCGATGCTAAGCGTGCTGAAATCGAAGCCAAAGCGAATGCGCTGGTCATGCAACTTTCAAACCTACTAGACCCAGAAGCGCCAATTGGTGGTGAAGCTGATTTCGTAACTATCGAACACGTTGGCACACCACGTGATTTTGTTAAAGATGGGTTTGAGGCAAAAGATCACGTTGAACTCGGCAAATTACTTGGCGCAATTGACACTGAACGCGGTGCAAAGGTTTCTGGTTCTCGTTCTTACTATTTAACTGGCGTTGGTGCGATGCTTGAGTTCGCACTCGTTAACTACGCAATTCAAAGCGCGCTAAAGGCTGGATTTACTCCGGTTATTCCGCCAGTACTGGTTAAGCCTGCTGCAATGGAAGGCACCGGTTTTCTCGGACAGGCTGCTGAAAATGTTTATCACCTCGAAAAAGATGATGCCTATTTAGTTGGTACCAGTGAAGTCCCACTTGCGGCGTATCACATGGATGAAGTTTTGCCGGCCGAAAAACTTCCGATGCGTTATGCCGGTTATTCAACCTGTTTCCGCCGCGAAGCTGGAAGTTACGGAAAAGATACTCGCGGAATTATTCGTGTACACCAATTCGATAAAGTTGAAATGTTCTCTTTTTGTAAGCCAGAGGAAGCCAAGGAAGAACATAAGCGTTTGCTGCAGTGGGAGAAAGATTTCCTAAATGCAATGGAGATCCCATATCGCGTTATCGATGTGGCATCTGGTGATCTTGGATCAAGTGCAACGCGTAAATTTGATATCGAAGCCTGGATCCCTACGCAGAAGGCCTATCGCGAAGTTACAAGTACTTCTAACTGCACCGAATTCCAAGCCCGCCGCTTAAATATTCGCTATAAAGATGCTGACGGCACCAAGGCAGTCGCAACGTTAAATGGCACATTAGTGGCTATTCCCCGGATGATCGTTGCGATACTTGAGAACCACCAAAATGCGGATGGCACAGTAAATGTGCCTGCTGCGTTGCAACCATTCCTTGGCACCAAGCGATTTGAGCTTGTGTGAGCGATCGTCGCCCCAAGTTAATTGCAACAGATTTAGATGGCACGATCGTCCCTCACGAAGAGTCCATCTCACATCGCACAATCGCTGCTTTTACCAAGGCGCGCGATCTCGGCGTAGAAATATTCTTCGTTACTGGCCGGCCACCCCGTTGGATGGGCGATATCCGAGAAGCATTTGATTTCGGTTCTGCAATTTGTTGCAACGGTGGGCTTCTCTACGATTTGCATAACGATAAAGTTTTAGAACAGTGGATGATTCAACCAACTGAACTCCAAATGGCAGTTGATATCTTGCGCACAAAAATTCCAAATGTCTCATTTGCTGTTGAATCAAATGATCACTTCCACCGCGAGAAGGCATATATCCCACGATGGGATATCGGCATGGATGATGTTGGCGTCGACACAATAGATACTGTTACAAATCGTCCGGCGCTTAAATTATTAGCTCGTCTTTCACAACAAGAAATTTCGGCAGATGAAATGCTGGCTTTAGCAACGCCTGCGCTACAAGGCGTTGTAAATGTTACGCATTCAGCAAATAACGATTCACTGCTTGAAATTTCTGCGCTCGGTGTATCCAAGGGCGAAACTCTTGCCATGATGGCTGCGCGCATCGGAATTTCTGCCGAAGATTGCGTCGCCTTTGGTGATAACCCAAATGATTTCTCGATGCTGCAATGGGCGGGTCGCTCGTATGCAATGATTGATGGACATCATGCAGGACCTGCAAATGCCAAAGATGTGGCACCGCCTCATAACCAAGATGGCGTCGCGATCGTTATTGAACGACTACTCGAACTACCTCAGTAATTAGCGCCGATTTTTAATGCCTTCCAACTTCGGGTAACCTCTCCCACGGAGGGCTCGCATAGCGGCCGAGTGCACCGGTCTTGAAAACCGGCAAACGAAAGTTTCGTGGGTTCAAATCCCACGCCCTCCGCCATTTTTCTCCCGCTGTGGCTGACTTCATAGCCGCGATGCGGGTAACCATCTGGCGAGTTTTGCCTGAGAAGCGGACACTTCTCCTTAAGCAGAAACAATCCTTCACTAGGGTTAAAGCAGCTAAAAGGGGTAGAAATGTCGGGAGTCTTTTCTCCAACACGCGCCAAGATTAAAGAGCGCACGCTTCGCACAGATAAATGGTGGTTGCAACCAGCAATTACCTTCGGAGTTTTAATGAGCTTCATTGTCTATGCAACATTTCGTGCATTTGAAGGTGCGAACTACTACAAAGATCATTTGATCTCACCTTTCTATTCCCCATGTTTATCTGAATCGTGTGTTCCTGAAGCAACACTTTTTGGTTGGACTCCAGTAAGTGCAGAAATTTTTAACTTCGCACTTTCACCTGCGCTAATTATTTTGATCTTCCCACTTGGTTTCCGTATGACTTGCTACTACTACCGCAAGGCTTATTACCGCGCATTCTGGTTATCACCACCTGCATGCGCCGTTGCAGAACCACACAGCAAATACACAGGCGAAACTCGCGCACCTCTTATCTTGCAGAACGCCCACCGTTGGTTCTTCTACGCAGGTTTGGTATTTAACGTAATCCTTACTTACGACGCAGTGATTTCATTTAAGAACCCAGCAGGTGAATGGGGACATATGAGCGTTGGCTCAATCGTTCTTACCTTGAGCGCAACAATGCTTTGGTTCTACTCATTGTCATGCCACACCTGCCGTCACACAGTTGGTGGACGCTTGAAGCACTTCTCTAAGCACCCAATTCGTTACAAGCTTTGGAGCTGGGTTTCAGTACTAAATCATTCACATCAGCAATTTGCTTGGTATTCACTTGCCGCAGTTGCCTTTGCCGATATCTATGTCCGCCAAGTTGCAACTGGCGCCTGGACCAACTTCTACTTCTTCTAAGGGATTCCGACTGACATGACAAACGCTCTAGAACGTCACAAATACGATGTCTTGGTAATTGGTGCAGGTGGTGCGGGTCTGCGCGCAGCAGTTGAAGCGCGCGAATCAGGTCTGCGCGTTGCAATCATCTGTAAATCGCTATTCGGCAAGGCCCACACAGTTATGGCTGAAGGTGGCGCTGCCGCCTCAATGGGAAACGCGAATTCAAACGATAACTGGCAGGTCCACTTCCGCGACACAATGCGCGGTGGAAAGTTCCTCAACCATTTCCGTATGGCAGAACTTCATGCCAAAGAATCTCCAGATCGCATCTGGGAACTTGAAATGTGGGGCGCGCTCTTTGATCGCACCAAAGAAGGAAAGATCAG
>CAZKNQ010000074.1:0-5021 GCA_964554225.1 uncultured Candidatus Planktophila sp. | reverse complement strand
ATATGGCTTAAAAGATTCAACCAAGGTCCACTCGAACGATTGGTAAATTCACTAACTAGAAATAGAACAGGAAATTAAATGGCTTGGTTAGCGGTGATTACAGCAGGGATATTAGAAGTTGGCTTTGCATCAATGCTCAAACTTTCAAATAACTTTACGAAAGTTGTTCCGAGTATCGCCTTCCTGGTCTTTGCTACGGGTAGCTTTTCGCTCCTAGCGTGGTCTCTCAAAGTTCTGCCTATTGGCACTGCATATGCGGTTTGGACGGGAATAGGAGCAGCTGGCACAGCAATTCTGGGAATGATCTTCTTTAAGGATCCGGTTTCTTTGGCGCGAATTACGGCTATTGGGTTCATTGTTACCGGAGTAATTCTTCTGAACTTTTCAAGCTCCAGTCACTAAGTTTTAATTCACCGGCTGATAGGGCGACTCTTCTTTACATTTAGTTACTGCGAGTAACCTATAAGTTATGCAATAATTCGAGCACGGTGGTTTGGTAGTAAATGGGAGTTGGCGTCATGCCGACTCCCATTTACTTTTCATTAAAGTTTATACACAGGTGACTTACTCACTTCTTTTTAACGCCAGCTTTATATCTAACTTCACGTCCGTGATGGGGGCGTGTTGTAATTGGCAGCCTGGTCGTTTACCAAACCACCGGAGCGGGTTCAAATCCCGTCGCCTCCACCACAGCCTTAACTGTTTCAATTCGATCTATTGGTAACGGTCAAATGAGTTGGAGCAGATTTGCATGGGAGGGCCTCGAGAAATCGAGGCCCTTTCCAATTCCTATGGTTTATCGGGTGACTCTTTTGTCAGCCAGGTTCAATTAAGAAGAGGGTGCGCCCAATTTGCACAGCCTCAAAACTGAACATAGACTCGCGCAAAGTTAAGGGGAGTACCTCGCTAACGCACCTTCGTCAATACGGATAGACATTATCCCGGGGTTGCGACCACATTGTGGTGAGAGAGACCTTGGCAGAACCGGCCCCTTTAACGAATAGGTTTAATAAAAATGGATGTATCACTTTTAACTTGGTCTGTTGTAGTTGGTTTAATAACGGCGCTCATAGTTGTTGATCTTCTGACCGTAAGTCGCAAACCGCACGATGTAATGTTCAAAGAGGCCGCAATCTGGTCAATCTTCTACATCGGTGTAGCCATCGCATTTGGCGTTTGGGTCTGGCAGAGCGCCGGATCGCAATTTGGAACTGAGTACTTTGCTGCATACCTAGTAGAGAAATCTCTCTCGGTAGATAACCTATTTGTATTCATAATTATCTTGGCGCAGTTCAAGGTGCCATCAATCTTCCACCAACGGGTGTTGATGTTTGGTGTAATTCTTGCACTTGTACTCCGTGCGATATTCATCGCAGTTGGCGCTGCAGCGCTAGCCGCCTTTAGTTTTACCTTCGTGATCTTCGGAGCAATTCTGATCTGGACCGGTGTTGGCTTGTTCAAACACTGGGATGAAGATCCTTCACCTGAAGATAACGCCATGGTGCGCACCATCAGAAAACGTATTGCCATGACTGATGAATACGATGGCTCAAAGATCTTTACACGTCAAAACGGCAAGCGCATCGCCACGCCTATGTTCTTGGTGATGATTGCTATCGCATCAACCGATCTGTTGTTTGCACTGGATTCAATTCCGGCGACTTTCGGTGTAACTCAAGAGCCATTCTTAGTCTTCGCAGCTAACGCTTTTGCGCTACTGGGCTTACGCGCCTTGTACTTCTTGCTCAAGGGGCTGCTCGATAAGTTGGTTTACCTATCTCTGGGCCTTTCAGTAATTCTGATGTTCATCGGCGTGAAGTTGATCCTGACTTACTTACACGAGACCTGGACTGAGATTCCTAAGATCCCAACTGTAGGCAGCTTGGCTGTGATTGGATTAATTCTTCTGGTATCAACGGTTGCTAGCTTCATAAAGGTAAAGCGTGATCCAAGTGCTCAGGCACATGCTGGTCGAGTGACTTCAGGCAAGCATTCCGAAGCTAACAACCAAGACTGAGGTATAAAAGTAATTAGTTAAAAAACGCGATAACGGCGCCAGCAATTGTTAAATTGAGGGCGTCGTTTGTCGTTTCAATTAACCAAACCTTTATATTTTCGCCGCCGAATAAACGGTGAGAAAGCGATGCAAACATTGCGACACCTACTCCAAGAGCCAAACCAATTGTGGCTCCATCTAGAGTGCTTATATCGGCACCGTTCTGCTGCAGTGAATTTATAACTAGTGCCAGAGTCAGGGTTTGGACGAGAATCCCGATAATGGTTCCGCCGAATAGAAGTGCTGGTTTGTTTTGCTGGGTGGTCAGTTGGCCTGATGCAATGCCGCGCTCTTTCATCCAAATTGGATAGAAAGTCTTTGGTCCAAACCAAATGCCCCCGCTAACAAATGAAATAGCGAATGCGATTAAAACCCCAATGAAATTCAAGTCTGTAAATGTCATGGCGACAATTTTACATATTGGCTTTGATAAGTCTTGGAGGCGGTAGCCTTTGGCTTAGGGCATATGTAAACTCGCGCCATGAAATTTATAATTTTCGTAATTGATGATCAAACTAATTCGGGTACTCCAGCCGAGATGGCCGAAATCAATGCGTTCAACGACAGTCTGCGCGCCAATGGCCAATGGATTTTTGCCGGGGGATTAAGTGCACCTTCAAACGGCAATGTGATTGATAATCGAGCAGGCGCAGGAATTGAAACTGGAATGCCACTTTTTGATGCAAAGGAAAACTTCAGTGGATTCTGGCTGATCGAAGCAGCGAATTCGCAAGTTGCAAAAGATTTAGCTCTCGCTGGATCCAAAGCCTGCAACCGCAAAGTCGAACTTCGTCCTCTTCTCTAGAGAATCGAACCTGAATGCCTTTAATTAAGAAAGTTCTCCCAATACTCGGTCTGATAATCGGCGCGCTGGCGCTAATTTCTGGCGAGGCCGATGACTCACCTGGTTTGCAGGGATTGGGTTTGGCGCTAATTCTTTGGATCAACTATCGATATTGGAAGAAGCGCCAGCAATCTAAAGGGTGATTTAGCCCGATCCTGTATCAGTAGTTGAGACTCGCGGATCTCACGAACTAGAAGGTTTGATAGAGTCGAAACATCGCTAGTTAAGTACGGGAGTGCAAGATGTCTGAAAATTCAGGAAAGTGCCCAGTTGTTCACGGTTCAAATACCGAAGTTGGCGCATCTAATGTCAACTGGTGGCCTAAGAATTTAAATCTAGATATTTTGCATCAGCACGATAAGAAAACCAATCCACTTGGTGAGGATTTTGATTACCTTGAAGAGTTAAAGACTCTAGATTTCCAAGCGCTTAAGAAAGATCTCCATGCGCTTATGACCGATAGCCAGCCTTGGTGGCCGGCTGACTGGGGACATTACGGCGGGCTAATGATTCGTATGTCATGGCACGCCGCTGGTACATATCGCACAACCGATGGTCGTGGTGGCGGTGGAACCGGAAATCTTCGTTTCGCGCCCCTTAACTCATTCCCAGATAACGTAAACCTAGATAAAGCCCGACGAATTCTCTGGCCAATTAAGCAGAAGTACGGCAACAAAGTTAGTTGGGCAGATCTTCTTGTCTTGGCGGGCACAATTGCTTACGAATCAATGGGATTAAAAACTTTTGGTTTCGGTTTTGGTCGCACAGATATTTGGCACCCAGAGAAAGATATTTACTGGGGTCCTGAGACAGAATTCTTAGCGCCAAGTGATGAGCGCTATGGCGATGTTAAAGATGCGAGCACAATGGAGAACCCATTGGCAGCAGTACAAATGGGGTTGATTTATGTAAACCCTGAAGGCGTAAATGGAAAGTCCGATCCACTGCTAACTGCCCAACATGTTCGCGAAACATTTGCGCGCATGGCGATGAATGATGAAGAAACTGTTGCACTCACTGCAGGTGGTCACACAGTAGGAAAAGCACACGGAAACGGTGATGCTTCTCGACTAGGACCAAGCCCTGAGGGTGCTGATATCCATGAAGCTGGTCTCGGCTGGATGAACCACACAACTCGCAGCATTGGCCGCGACACAGTTTCCAGTGGAATTGAAGGCGCTTGGACTACACACCCAACGAAATGGGATGGCGGTTACTTCGAGCTTCTCTTTAAGTACGACTGGGAGTTAAAGAAATCTCCAGCCGGTGCAACGCAATGGGAACCAATCAATATTGCCGAAGAAGATAAGCCGGTAGATGTTGAAGATCCATCAATTCGTTACAACCCAATAATGACTGATGCAGATATGGCGATGATTAAGGATCCAATTTATCTTGAGATCTCAAAGCGTTTCCATGCAGATCCTGCATATTTCAGTGAAGTTTTTGCGCGTGCTTGGTTTAAGTTAACCCACCGCGATCTCGGACCAAAGGTGAACTACTTTGGACCAGATGTTCCAAAGGAAGATTTAATTTGGCAGGATCCAATTGCACCAGGATCAACTTCATACGATGTCGCAGCTGTTAAGGCGAAGATCGCAGCAACCGGAATATCAGTTTCCGATCTCGTTGCAACTGCCTGGGATAGCGCTCGCACATTCCGCGGCTCCGATAAGCGAGGCGGTGCAAATGGATCACGAATCCGACTTGCACCTCAGAAAGATTGGCAAGGAAACGAGCCAGCGCGTTTGGCGAAGGTGCTTGCCGCTCTGGAACCAATTGCAAAGGAATCGGGTGCAAGCATCGCTGATGTAATTGTCTTGGCTGGAAACGTTGGAGTCGAAACTGCAGCAAAGGCTGCCGGTTTTGATATCACTGTTCCATTTGCACCAGGCCGCGGCGATGCAACAGCAGAACAAACTGATGCAGCATCCTTTGCACCACTTGAGCCAATTCATGATGGATTCCGTAACTGGTTGAAGCAGGAATACTCAGCTAAGCCTGAAGAACTACTTCTTGATCGCGCACAACTTATGGGTCTAACTGCGCCAGAGATGACAGTGTTGATGGGTGGAATGCGCGCACTTGGTACAAATTATGGCGGAACTAAGCATGGTGTCT
>CAZKNQ010000073.1:0-5130 GCA_964554225.1 uncultured Candidatus Planktophila sp. | reverse complement strand
AGCCACTTCACTTCTCAGCTATCTGGTGGTCACTTGGTGCACACTTCACAAACATCTACCATGCAAACGCTGGTAAGACACACGAAGCACGTCTAGCAGTTCTAGACCAACTTTCAGATGGAAAGAAGAACCTTTCAGCAGATCCAGTATTCAAGAACTGGCTTGCTACATACGATCTTCTAAAGAAGTACAACGGTTCACCAGCAAACCTCACAGACACTGAATACGATGCTTCAATTGCAGCACTTGCAAGCGGAGATTTCGGATTCATGTTCCAAGGTAACTGGACAGAGCCAAACTTGATGACTGCTGCAAAGGGCACCGATTTCGGAATCATGCCTCTTCCAACAGGCACAACCGCATCAACATACGGAAATGATTCAATTCCAGTTGGTGTACCTGGTTACTTCATGATCGATGCAAAGCAGTCAACAAAGGCTGAGCGCGATGGTGCAATTGACTTCCTAACCTGGCTCTACACATCACCAACCGGACAGCGCTTCGTTGCTGATCCTGTGACTGAAGGCGGAATGGGATTCATTCCTGTCTACAAGGGCTTCAAGGTTCAACCAGCTACCAGCATGGCTCGCGATATCGCGAAGTTTGTTGAAGCAGGTAAGACACTTGAGTGGATCAACACCTACTACCCAGCAGGTCTCCAAGAGACAGTTGGAAAGGTATCTATGCAGCAGTACTTCACCGACAAGATCAGCGCAGCTGACCTTGCTAAGGCGATTCAGGATGCATGGAAGGGCTCAACAAAGACTTGGCGTGGAGAAGCGAAGTAATTTCGCTCGACTATTTCCAAGTTAAACAAAAGTAAATAAAGTCATCCTGAGGCGGGGCAACTCGCCTCAGGATGACTTTTCTTAAGGCAATTATGAATTTCGAGCAAGAATGAATTAGGGGAACCAAGTGAAAACAGCAAGAGCCATGAAGAGATTCATGAAATTTGCTGCCATCCCACTGGCTATCTTCTCCATTGTCCTTATAGTTCCCTTTGTAAATGGCGTTTATTACACCTTTACAGACTGGGATGGATTTGAATCCACAAAGCTAGTTGGCTTTAGCAACTACAAAGAATCTTTTCAAGATCCAACATTTTGGTCGACTCTTCGATTTACCGCGCTATTCGTAGTCGTCTCGTTGGTTTTAGTTAACGCCGTTGCTTTTGGACTGGCTCTTATTGTTACATCCAAATTAAAAAGCGCTAATTTTCTGCGCACATTCTTCTTCGTGCCAAACCTCGTTGGCGGCGTCGTACTTGGTGTTATTTGGCAATTTATTTTTAACAGTGCAATTGTTGCGTTAGCAAATAAATACGATTGGGAGCTTTTCAAGCAGTCTTGGTTACAAGACACAAATAAAGCTTTCTGGGCGCTCATAATTGTTACAGTTTGGCAATCCTCGGGCTACATGATGATTGTCTATATAACCGGACTTATCTCGATTGAAAACGATGTCATCGAAGCATCTCAAATCGATGGTGCCTCACCACTTCGCACGCTATTTACAATCAAAATTCCATTGATGGCACAAGCTTTCACCATTGCCCTCTTTTTAACTTTGCGCGGTGGCTTTATGGCTTATGACGTCAACGTCGCACTTACAGGCGGCGGTCCGTTCCGCACAACCGAACTTATTTCTCTTCACATCTTCCAAGATGCTTTTGCCAACGGAAACTTTGGCACCGGCCAATCTAAAGCAGTCGTAATGTTCTTAATTGTTGCTCTGGCTGCCTTAGTCCAAGTGTCAGTCTCTAAGAGATACGAGGTACAGCGATGAGTACACGCGCACGCTGGGGCAAGCGAGCCACTTTTATAGTCGGCTATACGCTGGCTTTTGCCTATGTCTTCCCATTCTTCCTGGTTCTTGTGAACTCACTTAAACTTAAATACGACATCTTGGCTAATCCGCTGGCGATACCACTATCGATAACTTGGGAGAATTTTCAGCAGGCCTACACCAAGATGAATTTCTTCAGATCTCTAACCAACTCAATAATTATTACAGTCTTTAGCGTTTCACTACTAATTATCTTTTCTTCGATGTTGGCTTATTACTTAGCGCGCACCAAAATAAAGTTAACTAAATACATCTTCTTAGTTCTTGTCGCTTCCATGATCGTGCCTTTCCAGGCTTTGATGATCCCATTTATGGCGCGCTTTGCTCAATTTGTATCTTGGAACAACCGTGGAGCGCTGATCTTCTTCTACATCGGCTTCGGTGTTGCGCTATCAACATTCCTATATCACGGCTTTATCTCAACTATTCCAACTGAAATAGATGAGGCGGCATCAATTGATGGTGCCTCCGATATGGTGGCATTTTGGAAGATTATCTTCCCGATGATGCGTCCAATCACCGCAACCGTTGCAATTATCAATGCGCTCTGGATTTGGAACGATTTCCTCTTACCGCGGCTTGTATTAACCAATGAAACGCAGACTTTGCCGCTTTCTACTTATCTCTTCTATGGCCAGTACTCTATTGAGTATGGGCAGGCGATGGCAGGACTGGTGCTTGCTGTAATTCCAATTGTCATCTTCTATTTAGTACTCCAGAAGCAATTTATCTCGGGTATTTCACAAGGCGCAGTTAAGTAAACGTTTAATTAATCAGAAAGAGAAAAATGTCTTTATCTAATGATAAAAATTGGTGGCGTCAGGCTGTCGTTTACCAGATTTACCCACGCTCTTTCAAAGATTCAAATGGCGATGGCCTTGGAGATATTAAAGGTATTACTTCAAAAATTGATTACTTATCCTCGCTAAGCCTGGATGCAGTTTGGTTATCGCCTTTCTATCCATCAGCGTTGGTGGATGGCGGTTACGATGTTGATGATTATCGAGACGTTGATCCAAAACTGGGTTCACTTGCAGATTTTGATGAAATGCTCGCCAAATTACACGATGCCGGAATTCGAATTTTCGTCGATGTAGTTCCTAACCATTCATCTAATTTGCACGTCTGGTTTAAAGAAGCGATCGCCGCTGAACCAGGTTCAGCAGCGCGCAATCGCTACATCTTCCGTGATGGAAAAGGTGCTAACGGCGAACTTCCACCAACTGATTGGCCATCACACTTTGCACCAAGTGCTTGGACTCACGAATCAAAGATGGGTGGAAAACATAACCAGTGGTACTGCCACTTATTTGCGCCAGAACAACCTGATTGGAACTGGGATAACCGCGAGATCGAAGAGGATTTCCTGAAAACTCTTAAGTTCTGGGCAGATCGTGGCGTAGATGGTTTCCGCATCGACGTTGCACATGCGATGAAAAAAGATCTGTCAGAGCCGCTTCAGAGCCAGCCACGTTTTGCTAGCCATAAAGAGCTCGATGCGGCAAAAGGTACAAACGTGCTATTTGATCGCAATGAAGTACACGAGGTTTATAGAGAATGGCGCAAACTATTTAATCAATATGACCCACCACGTGTTGCGGTTGCAGAAGCCAACGTGTCCGCCGAAGCGCTCGTTAAATACGCAAGCACTGAAGAACTCGGCCAGAGCTTTAACTTCGAATTCTTAGATGCCGCATTTAACGCATACGAATTTAAAACCATTATCGATCGCGCACTTGGTTATGCCAAGAAAAATGGTTCATCAACTACTTGGTGTTTAAATAACCACGATCAAATGCGCCCGGCGACAAAGTTTGGTTTATTGCCAACAGTCGATCGCATTCGTTGGCGCAATTCAAACGGAACATCAAGTCCTCTCGATGAAAAACTCGGAACTCAATCCGCAGTTGCCGCATCGATGTTGATAATGGCCCTGCCTGGCTGCACATACATTTATCAAGGTGAAGAACTCGGACTTCACGAAGTTATGGATATTCCCGAAGATCAGATTCAGGACCCACAATATTTACGAAATCTAAAGGTTGATAAAGGCCGCGATGGTTGTCGCGTGCCACTTCCATGGACTAAGACCGGTTCATCATTTGGATTTGGTGATGGTGGTTCCCACCTTCCCCAACCAAAACATTTCGGCGACTACTCAATCGAGGCCGAAAGTGCAGATCCAAACTCGCCACTTTCGATCTTCCGTAAAGCACTTGCCCTTAGAAAAACTTTGATTGCACCTGAAGAGATCACCTGGCATGAGACAGGCGACTCCAATGTTCTGCACTTCTCACGTCCAAATGGCTGGCACTGCATCACCAACTTCGGTCGTAACTATTACAACTTCGATAGCGTTCTAAAGAACGGCGGCGAAGTCATCCACGCATCTGGCCCGCTGGCCAAGGCCGGGGTTTACCTAGTTCACGGCGTAGAAACCACCGGCAATGATCTGCCACCTGCGACCACCGTTTGGGTCAAGGCCAGCCGCTAATCCCCGCCCCTTTCAGGCTTGTTTTTGGTACGTAATAGATATGTATATGTAGACTCACGCCCATCTTCGCGTTCTGAACCATCCATACGAACGCCCTGACTCTCCAACGGAGGAGAACCAATGCGAGCATCTGCCGCCCTGTCCAATGTGCAAGTAACCGGCGCAAACCTAAATATCACCTACGTAGTCCTAGCGATTTCACTCATCGCTCTTGCGATCGCCTGGGTCTTACGTGCCCAAGTCCTAGCTGCCAGCGATGGCACCGAGAAGATGCGCGAAATCGCCGCCGCAGTTCAAGAAGGCGCCGCGGCATACCTGGCGCGCCAGTTCCGCACACTTTCATATTTCGTAGGAATTGTTTTCTTCCTACTCTTCGCACTTCCTGCTGATACAACTTCAATCCGTATCGGCCGCTCAATCTTCTTCCTTATGGGCGCAGGTTTCTCTGCACTCGTTGGTTACAACGGTATGTGGCTCGCAGTTCGCGCAAATGTGCGCGTTGCAGAAGCTGCTCGTCAGAAGTCAGCAGAGAAGGCAGTACAGATCGCATTCCGCACCGGCGGCGTTGTTGGTATGACAACAGTTGGTCTGGGCTTAATCGGTGCATCTGGCGCCGTTGTTATCTTCCGCGAAAATGCACCAACAGTTCTTGAAGGTTTCGGATTCGGCGCAGCGATGCTCGCAATGTTTATGCGCGTCGGTGGCGGAATCTTTACCAAGGCTGCAGATGTCGGAGCTGACCTTGTCGGTAAAGTTGAAAAGAATATTCCTGAAGATGACCCACGTAACGC
>CAZKNQ010000072.1:0-5134 GCA_964554225.1 uncultured Candidatus Planktophila sp. | reverse complement strand
TCTCATCGCTAATCACATTGATGTAACGCAACATAAATGAGGCGATCTGAACCATAATCATCGGAAGTTTGAGTTTTTCTAGGCCACGCAGAATTTCGCGCGCCGTTGTTGTCGTTGAAAGAATCACCGCAGCAAGCACGCCAAGCGTTCCCTTAACCACAATTGAAGTACCTGCTAGCAAACCTTCGCGATAAACCATTACGCCAAAGATCGAGAACTTTTCGCCTTCACCAAAAAATGGCATCAAGATGGCGAAGAAGACAAAGGGAATTTCAATTAGCGCGCGCTTAAAGAGAAGAAGAATAGGAATCTTGCTCATTAACGCTGTGAAGATAAGCAAGCTAAAGAAGGCGATAAAGGCGGGCCAGCGGGTAATCGGCGTTGCCACAGAGACAGAGATAAAGGCTAAAACAGTCACAATCTTCACATGCGAAGGCAGTGAATGAGTTACTGAATGGCGGTGTAGATAAAGCCGCTCGCCCACGTCGTGGCCATGGTGGTGGCCATGGGTGTGAACGAGATCGAGTTCAGGTGTTTGAAGTTTTATTTTTTTCCACCCGATTTACGGCGGATGAGCATAAAGAGTCCGGTTGAAATTGCGCCAGTTGCAATCACACCAATGACACCGGCGGCGCCCGTAGAAAGACGTTGATTATCGACTCCCTTTACACCGTAATCAGCGAGAATGCCATCGCTGTTGGTGTTCTTTTTTGCTGTCTCAATGAATCCAATGTCGCCTGCAACTTTTTCTAGTCCATCTGGGCTAGATGATGCGTAGAACGAAACAATTCCGGCGAGAAATAGCGAGGCGATGAAACCGGAGATGAGAAAAGTCTTCTGCTTCATTTGTTTGCCCGTATCTCTAACTTTGAAGTCGCATTCTTATATCCGTAAACCAAATCTGAGCGGCTAGCCAGAACTGCGCCAACGGCGAAGAAGGTAATCAACGCTTCGCCAATTCCGATAAAGAAGTGAGTACCGATCATCGCGGTAAAGACTGCCGATACCGAAAAAGTAGCGTTGGCACCTATTGCATATTGCAGAACAAATCCTGCAGCAGCAGCTGGTACAGATAACAAAGCCGCGATTGCCGCTGCGACGGAGATTGAGATCTTCTTCTTTGGGGCAACCTTCTTAACCAAGAGAAATAGACCGTAGCCAAACCAGACAGCGATAAGAGACATGTTAAAAATACTTAAGCCAAGCGCGCTTAAACCGCCGTCGGCAAAGAGCAGTGCTTGCAAGATCAAAACAATTGTTATCGCCAGAGTTGCTGCATAAGGACCGATCAACACCGCAGCGAGCGCTGCGCCAAGTAAGTGTCCACTGGTTCCGGCTGCGACGGGAAAGTTGAGCATCTGTACCGCGAAGATAAATGTTGCGGTAAGTCCGGCCAGTGGCGCAGTCTTTTCATCGAGCGCTGACTTGGCTCCACGGATAGAGATAGCAACTCCTGCTGCTGAGATTGCAGCAAAGGCAGCAGAGGTCGGCAGGTCGATAAATCCGTCAGGGATATGCATGGCTCAATTGTAGGCCAGATGCAAATGATTCGCATCTGCAAACTTTTTGTACACCTCAGAGGCGTTCCCGATCAAGTCCGCCTATCCTTGCCGACATCATGGGTAAATTGGTTGTAATCGTCTCAACGGCGCTGATTAGCGCAACGCTATTGGCGGCGCCGGCAAGGGCTCAGAGTTGTCTAGATCCAGGGCTTGGGTGGGTTGCGATCGAGAACGCCAGGCAAGGTGATCCCACTTGGAGCAAAGGCGTGCCTTTTCGGCTCAGCGCAGATTTCTCACGGCGCAAAGCGATTGATCGCGTAGAAGGTCATTTCGATGCAACTTCGCTGCGTTGCGGAGAAAGCGCGAAATTAACCTTGGTTGGAAGTGAAAAAGCAAAAGTCTCTATTTACCGAATGGGTTATTACGGCGGTGATGGCGCTCGCCGCTTAGCGTCAATCTCAGTGCGAAATGGCTGGAACTTTTTAGCTTCAGAAAAGTATCTGCCTGGACAATATTTATTTAAGTTACAGGCTCCAAAGCGCGCTGCATCTTTTATTCCACTGGTGATAAGTAACCCAGAAATTGAAAGTGAAATCACCTTCATCTCATCAGTAATAACTTGGCAGACTTATAACCAATGGGGCGGATATAGTCTTTATAAAGGCCCTGATGGAAAACGTGGAACACGTGCCAGCGAAGTTTCTTTTGCGCGCCCTTACGACGGTGATGGATCTGGACAGTTCCGCTATATGGAATACCCGGTTATCAAGGCAGCTGAAAAATTAGGGCTTTCTATTAACTATGCAACAGACTTTGATTTAGATCGAAATCCGAATCTTACAAATTTAACCAAGGCTATGGTTTTTGGTGGTCACAGCGAATATTGGACCACGCAGATGCGTGATTCAGTTGAAGCTGCAGTTGATCGTGGAGTTAACTTAATTGTCCTTGGTGGCAATACTGCATATAACCGAATAGATATAAATGGAGAAATAATTTCTGGGGTTATTCCTTGGCGCAATTTAGACCGTCCTGAGATTGCGCTCCTTGGTTCTCAGTACTTTGCACTAGATTTTCATCGCGATATGGTTGTTGAAACAAATCTGTGGCCCTTTGATGTTCTAGAAACTGGCACAACTATCGCAGGCGTGGTGGGTTATGAGGCAGATACGCCAATTACATTTAACGGTCCACCGGTTGAGACAATCGCGCGCTCTGCAATTTTGCCCTTTGAGAAATCCGTTCCGGCGATGGCTACTTATTACACCCGCCCATCTGGCGCGGGAATCCTAAATATGGCTACTAATGGCTGGGTTTGCGCGATGGAAGATCGTTGCCCTTGGGGACATCGCTTCAATAAGGCTACCCAAAGGCAAATCCGAGCGGTTACTGAGAATATTTTGAAGGGCGCAGCACTTGGCCCGTTGGGAAATTGGCGTATGGCGTTTACACAATATAACGCGCCTTCTTAATTATTTAAGAGTAATCTCGCCGTCATGAGCGATGATGATGGCCAGGACGAGCTCGTAACGGAAGAGATGCTCTGGGATCGAATTCCAGAGGTCCATGGCGCAGATCGCGCAAACACTTATTACGAATTAAGCGCGCGAATTTTTGCACGCGGTCAATATGACGAGGCCCTAGCACTCGCCGAAACAGCGCGCGATATTTTCTCTGAACTTGGCGCTGCCGAATCTAGCGAAGGTCTGGCACAGGCATACTCTGCAATTGGTTATAACTTAAATCAGTTAAAGCGAATGGATGAAGCGGCCACTGCAATGAGCAAGGCTGTAGAAATTTTGCGCGAGAGCAAATCTCCTCTCTCACTCGAACTCGCCTGCACATTAGGCGAGTGGTGGTATGCCTCAAAGAATTATGCAAAAGTTGTTGAGATCATGGATGAATGCGCACAAGAGCATCTTGTTGATGGAAATCAAATTGGCGCAGCCAATGATCTCCACTTACTTGGTTGCGCATATCGCGAGCTAAAGCAGTACAACCAAGCGATCACTACCTTTAAAGAAGCGCGTTTAATATTTAAGACCGAGAAAGAAGTTATTCAAGTTGCTCGCTGTGATCAGAAGATCGCCTCTTGCTATGTCGAACTCGGTGATGGCGAGAAAGCGATCGAAGCTGCGCGCAAAGCGATTGATGTCTTTGAAACCGGTCATGATCACCGCCGCGAGACCTTTGCGCTCTACGAATATGGCAAAGCCGAGGTTCTTCTCGGAAAACTCGATGAAGGTCTGGCGACACTTGATGGCGTCCTGCAGATTATTTCTGAAGAAGAACCCAAGGATTTCGAACTTATCGTTGATATCGAAACCCGCATGGCTAGCGTGCTTCGCGCACTTGGCCGCATGGCTGAAGCCGATGAAATTGATCGCCGGCTGGTCGCTGTGCGCGAAGCGATGGAAGATGTTCCCGCCTCGGATGATTTAGGCGACTAGATAACTCGTGCCCGATCTTTCTCATCTGCGAAATCGCGATGAAATTCTAATTACCATGGTTTGTCTCGGAAATATCTGTCGTTCCCCAATGGCTGCCGCTGTTTTAGCAAATAGAACTTCTACTTGGAGCGCACCGAAAATTTTGGTCGATAGCGCTGGTACTTCGAATTGGCATGTAGGTGAAGGTCCAAATCCACCTTCCAAAAAAACTTGGGAAGCCGCCGGTTACAAGTTTGACCACATCGCATCAGAAATGACTGCCGCACGAATGGAGAAATCTGATTTGATTTTGGTGATGGATCGCAGCAATCACCGAAATGTCTTATCGCTCACCGAAGATAAAGATCTGCACAGCAAAGTTCATTTCTTACGCGATTTTGATTACACAATTACAGGTGATCGTGAAGTTCCAGATCCTTATTCGCTACCAGATTCGGCTTTCCAAGAAGTTTTAGAAATGGTCGAACGTTCGATAGATGGTTTGCTACAGGAGTTAACGCGGTAAGTGTTGTAGCGCCCAGTGGTACATCGCTATCGCGCCCGCAGCAGATGCGTTCATGGAGCGAGTTGAACCATATTGGCGAATTTCGTAGAGCACTTCACAGACTTCAATACCTTCATCTGACATACCGGCGCCCTCTTGCCCGAATAAAAGCACACAAGATTCAGGTAGTTGCGCACCCTCGAGTTGTTTAGAGGTTGGAACGTTATCAATACCGATAATCGGCAGGTTGTTGTCTTTGCACCAAGTGGAAAAGTCAGCGATTGTTGGGTGGTGGATAACAGTTAGATATTTATCAGTGACCATTGCTCCGCGCTTGTTCCAGTCGCGTTTTCCAATTATATGAACAGCCGAAACATTAAAGGCGTTGGCAGTGCGAACAACAGAGCCGATATTTAAGTCGTGCTGCCAATTTTCAATGGCGATATGTAGCTTATGGCGCTTGGTATTTAGATCAGCAACAATCGCCTCTACAGACCAATAACGATAGTGATCTAGAACATTGCGACGATCACCATTCTCAAGTAATTCTGAATCATATTGAGCACCTGTCGGCCAAGGTTTTTCGTGAGGACCGACACCTACGACAGGAAAAAATTCGCCTGGGCCGATCGTGGCAGGTGTATTTATTTCCATGTGCGCACTCTAAACTTAATATGTAAGAAAGGCTAGAAAGGGCT
>CAZKNQ010000071.1:0-5171 GCA_964554225.1 uncultured Candidatus Planktophila sp. | reverse complement strand
GACCCTGCAGCAATCGCGGCAGATCGCGTTAAGCATCGCGCAGATATCAGTTGCTTCGTATGTCATCCAACTCATCCGCCAGTATTTAGTTTGCTTGGAGAGACAGATCCTGCAGCGCGTCGCGATTATTGGGGTGGCGGACTCGCAACTCAAGCGTTGGTATTCGCAATTGCCTGGGGAACCGAAGAAGAAGCAGATCTCGTTGAAACAATTGCAACTGAAATGTTTGCGCCAATTAGCGCCAGCCACCGTATTACCGTTCAGCAGATGGCGCTACTAGAGCCTGCGCTCAGCGAAACTCTAATTAACGGATGCGTCGAAGTAATTACTCAAGGTTTGCAAAAGGTCATAGATCTTGGAGTTCCTGAAGCTGCTGCTAAAGATTTCTGCATGGGCCATTTGCAGATCAGCATCGCTCTATTGTTTGAAGAGTTAAATTGGAAGTTATCTGATGGCGCACTAATGGCGCTCAAGAACGCGCAAGGTTCACTCTTCCGCGATGATTGGGACGCCATCTTTAAGCCCGAGAATGTTCTCGCCAGCGTTAAGCAGATAACTGGCGGAGATAAATAATTAAATGAAGCTCGGTGTCTCCAGTTTCACCTTTCCCTGGGCGATCGGCGGGATTGAACCTGAACATCCAGTGGCGATGAGCGCCTTTGAACTATTGGAGCGCGCCCACGATCTAAAGGCTGATGTATTGCAGATCGCCGATAACTTGCCGATTGGCGGACTTGCAGAGTCCGAACTTCTTAAGTTAAAGGCGCAAGCCGATAGTTATGGAATATCCATAGAAATTGGAACTCGCGGAATCAAGAGCGAGAACATTGAGAATTTTCTACGCATCGCTCAATTACTAGGTTCGCCGATTCTGCGAGTTGTCATCGATAGCAAGGGCCACGAACCCACAATCCCCGAAATAGTTCAACTGCTTAAACCTTTCGAATCGAAATTTAAGCAGGCGCAAATCAAGTTAGCGATCGAAAATCACGATCGTTTAACCTGCGCCGAATTTAACGAGATCATTGACCAGGTTGGTTCTGATTGGGTTGGAATTTGTCTTGACACGGTTAACTCACTTGGCGCAGTTGAAGCGCCCAACACCGTTATTCCTGCGCTGGCTCCGCGTGCGATCAATGTACATATGAAAGATTTTGAAATTGTTCGCACCAACGGGCAGATGGGATTTACCGTTCGAGGAACAGCGCTCGGCGAAGGTCGATTAGATATTGCCGAAGTCATCGCAGCTGTAGGTGGAACCAAGCGCGAGATCACCGCGGTTATCGAACTTTGGACTCCACGCCAAGATAGTTATGAAGCAACCGTTGCTTTAGAGAACGAATGGGCAAAGATCAGTGTTACCAATTTACGGAAATCGCTAGGATCTTAACCATGGAGTTAACTGGCTATAACGTCGTTGTAACTGGCGGAAGCGGCGGTATCGGTTCAGCATTAGTTACTGGCCTTATCCAATCTGGTGCCAGCGTTCATAACCTTGATCTGCAAAGCCCAGCCACTTCAGATGCAAAATTTTATAAGACTGATTTAACTGATGAAAATTCTGTAAAGGCTTCTCTCTCTTCTATCGAAACAATTGATGCGCTAATTGTTTGTGCGGGTGTGCAGTTGGTGGGCGCAGACTCCAAGATTGCAGATGTTTCACTTAATACCTGGCAGAAGACGGTCGATATAAATATGACTGGCGCGTTTTTATCGGTGAAGCACGCAATGCCCGGCCTTATCAAATCTGGCAGAGGTTCAGTTATTTTGATCGGTTCTCCAACTGGTATGACGATGGAGGGGGCTGGCTACACCGCATATGGCGCATCTAAAGCCGGAATGATGGGGCTTTCACGCATAATCGCCGTTGATTACAAAGAGCAAGGTGTTCGCTCTAACGTCGTTGTACCCGGAACTATGTCTACACCTTTGATTCAAAAAATTTGGGATGACCCCGAGAAAGGCCCGGATTTAATTCGCCGAACACCACTTGGGCGGATGGGTAAACCAAGTGATTTAGTTGGCTTAGTAAATTGGTTGGTATCTGATGAATCTTCCTTTGCAACAGGTGCTTTCTTCGCAGTCGATGGCGGAATGACTGCGCGATGAGTAAGCCTTTCTGGCCTGATACGCAACGGGTTGAGCATGCTGGCTTTACGGTTGATATCGCGCGCGCAGCTATAAGAAACCTTACTTATCAAGGCGCACAGATGATTGATCTGCTTTACACCGCAATTCGTCCCTGGGATTGGTCAACCCTTGACCCAGATGAACACAGCGAAGTAATTGAGATCTCGGGAGAAAATTGTCTTGTAACAATTACTGATTTATTTGCAGGCTCAATGCAGGGAAAGACAGTCTTAACTCTGCAGCCTAATGGGAAATTTACAATCAATTACCAGCTAACTGGTTTAGGAAAATTTGAAATCCAGCGCTGGGGAGTTTGTTTCTGTCTACACACTGGCGACTGGATGGGTTCAAAAGTTAGTGCTAGCGGAAACACCTATTCGTTACTTAAGGAGATTTCTCCACAGCGCGTTATCAACGGCGTAACGCAAGGACTCTTTCCTGCCAGCAACGATATGTATTTCGTTGCCCCAGATAAGAGATCGCTAAAAGTTCAATCAACTGGCAAAGTTTTAGAAGCGGAAGATCAACGAAACTGGACCGATAACACCTACAAGATTTATAGCGGATCCTTAGCCGAACCTCGTCCTTTTATAATTGAAAAAGGAGCGCAGTGGGAACAACGCGTCGAATTTGAGGTAACTCCGCCCGCGACTTCAATCCCTGACGGATCAAAGATAATTGCCAAAGAAATTGCCGCTCTGCCACGCATCGGTGTGCAATTTAATGGTGAGCCTTTGCTGCCGAGCGATGACCTAGAAAAGGCGCTATTTATTTTGGATATTGACCATATCCGCGTCAATGAAGAGTCGCTGACTGCCCAAAAAATCGCCACAGTAAGTAAGAGTGGGCTCACTCTCGAAGCAGCGCTGCTCTCATCAAATGAAGGTGGCGACTTAACTAGAGAAGTTGAGCAATTAAGTGCCCGCGTTCCGGCAGGTTCAAGGCTGTTGATTCATCGCCAAGGTCGTCAAATTGTTCAAGAATCTGATCTGCCAAAGAATAAAACTTTGAATTCTTACATTCCTGGTAGCGATGCTTACTTGGTTGATCTACATCGCGAAAAATTTGAATTTGGTGATTCAGTCTCCTATTCAATGGTTCCGACAGTTCACTCATCGGACCCAGAAACAATCTTTAAAACTCTTTACACTCAAAAAGAATCAATTGAATTTGCTCAAAAATTTGTAGCTCCACAAGTTAGTGTTTCACCAATTACCTTTTCTACTCGCGGTAACCCAGAAACCGGACATCTTCGTGAAAACCGAATTAACTTTGCCCAACCAGGAATGGCCAAACAGATCAAAGAGTTATCAGCCGCTGCCTGGACCTTGGGTTCTGTCTTCGCACTTGCGAGCGCAGGTGCATATTCGGGAACATGGCATGAACTCTTCGGAGAATTTGGTGTTATTTACAACGAAGGTGCTGCAGTTAAGTTCTCGCCGACTTTCCATGCACTCTCAGCGCTGGGTGCGCATCACGCACATGAAATTACAATCGCAACTTCACTTGATAGCTCATGGGTGGCTTTCGAGGACCGCGAATCACGAAAGATGGTAGTTGCATCGCAGCGACCATGGATTGTTGAAATTACCCCCAAGGTTTTGGCCGGGTATAACTCGATTCAAAGTCTGCGCGCGGATGAATGCGCAAAGGCGAGCCAGATCATGGATTGGTGGTCATATGCTGAGATAAATCCGCTTCTTGGCGATATTCCGCTATCAATTACCCCTTTTGAACTCCTTCTCCTGCGGGGCTAATCCGGCTTTATAACGCCCGTTTCAGCCTCTCGTAACAGTTCGGTAACGATCGATTTTTTGCCCAAAAACCCTTTTAATGCTGTGGGTGGCTATGTAGTATCGGGAGCGCTTGACCCCACCTATAGGAGGAAATATATATGGCAAAGCTTTTCTCACGCCGCACTGCAGCAGTCGTTGCTGTAGCCGCAGCGTCAATGCTTGTGCTTTCTGCATGTTCAAATAGCGACAGCGGAAGCGGAGACACTGTAAAGGTCTCACTTATTACAAAAGATCAGTCAAACCCATTCTTCGTTGCGATGATCAAGGGTGCAACTGAGAAGGCAGAATCACTTGGCGTAGAGCTAACTGTTTCATCTGGAAAAGATGAATCAGACTACGCAGGTCAGATCTCAGCAATCGAAAATGCTATTTCAGCAAAGCACGCTGGTATCTTGATCGTTCCAGTGTCAACAGAAGTTAACGCTGCAATGACAAAGGCTCGCGAAGCAGGCCTTTACATCATCGCTCTTGACACACCACCAGATCCAGCTGACATCGTCGACATCACTTTCGCAACAGATAACTGCGAAGCCGGTCGTTTGATCGGTCAGTGGACAGCTAAGAAGCTTGCTGGCAAGAAGGCAACAATCGCACTTCTCGACATCTTCGATGATCGCATTGTGTCTGTTGACTACTGCCGCGATAACGGATTCCTTGATGGTATGGGAATCGACGTCAAGGATCCTAAGGTTATGGGAGACGAAGACAAGAAGGGCAAGTACTCAGGCGGAGATTACGAGATCGTTGGAAACGTAGCGACAGGCGCTAACGAAGAAGGCGGCCGTACAGGTCTTGAGAAGCTTCTTGCTAAGAACAAGAACATCAACGTTGTTTACACAATCAACGAGCCAACAGCAATCGGTGCTTGTGCTGCAGCAGCTGCTGCTGGCGTAAAGATCGATGCAATGGTTTCTGTTGACGGTGGCGGCGCTGGTATCAACGCTGTTAAGTCAGGTTGCATCAATGCAACTTCACAGCAGTACCCATTGTTGATGGCTGACCTTGGTGTTCAAGCTATCTACGACATCGTGAAGAACGGTACAAAGCCAGCTCCATCTGAAGGCCTTGACTTCTTCAACACCGGCGTCAAGTTGATCACTGATGACCCACAAGAGGGTGTTCCATCAGAGTCAACTGAATACGGTCTAGCAAACGCTTGGGGTTAATCCCTAATCTTTAGTGAATAACTAAAGAAGAGTGTTTAAAGAGGGCGGCTGCTTCGGCAGTCGCCCTCTTTAACACAAT
>CAZKNQ010000070.1:0-5175 GCA_964554225.1 uncultured Candidatus Planktophila sp. | reverse complement strand
ACCTATCTGTTCTAGATGATGCGTTATTAAATATTAAAGAGAACCAAGGCATCGATGTAGTGCTTGAAGATCTACCTCTAGCAGATCAGAAAACATTCGAACTCTTATCGCGCGGTGACACTCTCGGAGTATTTCAACTTGATGGTGGACCTATGCGCGCACTTCTTCGTAGCATGGCTCCAGATTCCTTCGCCGATATTTCGGCGGTTATCGCGCTCTATCGCCCGGGACCTATGGGAGAGAACGCACATAACAACTACGCTGATCGTAAAAATGGTCGCAAGCCAGTAGAACCAATTCACCCAGAATTATCAAGCGTCCTGCAAGAAATTCTTGGCGACACCTACGGTCTGATTGTTTATCAAGAGCAGGTAATGGCGATTGCCCAGAAAGTTGCAGGCTTCTCACTTGGACGCGCAGATCTCTTGCGTAAGGCGATGGGTAAAAAGAATAAAGAAATTCTCGATAAGGAATATGTTCCCTTCGAAGCTGGCATGAAGGAAAATGGTTTCTCAACTGCAGCGATCAAGCGCCTTTGGGATGTTCTTATTCCCTTCTCTGACTATGCATTTAACCGCGCACATAGCGCTGGCTATGGCGTTGTCTCTTTCTGGACCGCCTACCTCAAAGCAAATTTCCCAACCGAATATATGGCCGCCCTGCTCACCAGCGTGCGCGATGATAAAGATAAATCGGCGCTTTATTTATCTGAATGTCGTCGTATGGGTATCAAAGTTCTTCCACCTGATGTCAACGAGTCAAATGCTGAATACACACCGCGCGGCAGAGATATCCGATTTGGTTTAGCGGCAATCCGCAATGTTGGAGAAGGTGTAGTTGCTTCAATTAAGTCTGCGCGCACTGCAAAGGGTGCCTTTACCTCATTCGGTGATTTCCTCGCCAAGGTTGATGCGCAAGTTTGCAATAAGAAAACAATCGAATCTCTGATTAAAGGTGGAGCATTTGATTCACTAAACCATCCACGTAAGGCGCTGATGTCGGTTCACCTGGAAGCGATTGATTCAGTAATCGAAACCAAGCGCGCCGAAGCGATAGGTCAATTCGATCTCTTCGGCGGCGAGTCATTGACTCAAGTTTCCGGACTTGAGATTGAGATTCCAAACTTCGAGTGGGATAAGGCAACGCTACTTAGCTTTGAAAGAGAGATGCTCGGCCTCTACGTTTCAGATCACCCTCTTCTTGGAGTGGAACATATCTTGCGCTCTAATACCGATATGTCAATTAGTGCGCTACAAAGTGATGAAAGCACACCCGACGGAATGGTCACTCTGGGAGGCTTGATTACTGGCGTACAGCGCAAAGTTTCTCGCCAAGGTTCATCTTGGGCGATCGTCAACCTCGAAGATCTCGAAGGAGCTATCGAAGTTCTCTTCTTTTCAAATACTTACAATCAGTATGCACTTACCTTGATTGAAGATCGCGTTGTGACGGTGCGCGGTAGATTCGAACGTCGTGATGACGTTCTACGCTTTACCGCACTCGAAATGAAATCTCTCGATGTTTCCACCGGTCCAGTTGGGCCGCTCTTGATCTCGATGCCAATTGCGCAGTGCACGCCACCAGTAGTCGATCGCATGAAGGAAATTCTGCGTTCCCATCCAGGCAAACGGGAAGTACATATGCAGATCGATGACCAAGGCGTACTAACCACTATGAAGATCGACGCACTTGTAACTGCATCGCCAAGTTTGAGCGCTGATCTGAAATCTATCTTGGGGCCAGACTGCTTAGTTCGAATGTGATTTATTGACCGCGCCTCGAAGAGGTCACAGCCGTTAGACTTGCCTCATGATTCGCTCGCTTGATCTACGCGGTAAGGCACTCACCAAAGCGGGCTACCAGAAAGCTATTCCGCGGGCAGGCTTGGATATTGCAGCAGCATTAATTTCAATCGAGCCAATTCTGCAGAGAGTTAAATCAGGTAACGAGGCAGATTTACTTCAACTGGCCGAGGAATTTGATGGAGTTCGTCCACATTCGATACGTGTTCCACAATCTGCTTTGGATAAAGCACTTGCCGATTTAGACCCAAAAATTCGCGCTGCGCTTGAACTATCTGCGGAGCGAATCCGTAAAGTACACAGCGATCAAACCCGTGGAGTAACTACAACGAAAGTTGTTGATGGGGGAGTTGTTACCGAGCGCTGGGTCCCAGTCGATCGCGTTGGGCTATACGTTCCAGGCGGTCGCGCCGTTTACCCAAGTAGCGTTTTAATGAATGTTATTCCAGCGCAGATTGCCAAAGTTTCCAGCATCGCTGTTGCATCACCGCCACAGAAAGAGTTTGGTGGACTTCCGCACCCAACGATTCTTGCCGCTTGCGCACTTCTGGGGATAAATGAGGTTTACGCGGTAGGTGGTGCACAGGCGATCGCGCTATTTGCTTATGGCATGGATGCCCTCTGCGAGAAATGTGATTTAGTTACCGGTCCAGGCAATATCTATGTAGCTGCTGCAAAGCGGGCGCTACGCGGGGTAATTGGAATTGACTCCGAAGCTGGCCCAACCGAGATTGCGATCTTGGCCGATGAAAGTGCGCGCGCCGGCGATGTTGCCGCAGATCTAATTAGCCAGGCCGAGCACGATGTAATTGCGGCGGCTGTGCTAGTAACAACTTCTGAAAAATTAGCAGGCGATGTCGTTAAAGAACTAGAAGTCAGAGTCGCGGCGACCAAACACGCAACCAGAATTCGGGAAGCCCTCTCCGGTATTCAATCCGCAATCGTCTTGGTCGATTCAATTGCACAAGGGTTAGATGTCGTCAATGCTTACGCAGCTGAACATTTAGAGATTCAAACCCAAAACGCGGCTCAAGATGCGCTGCAGATTCGTAACGCAGGCGCGGTATTTATCGGACGTTTCTCACCAGTATCACTTGGTGATTATTCAGCTGGATCAAATCACGTACTCCCAACAGGCGGATGTGCCTGCCACAGCAGTGGCCTATCTGTGCAAACTTTCTTGCGCGGATTGCACTACATCGAATATTCACAGCAAGCATTTGTAGATATTGCAGAGACGGTTATCACTCTTGCAAACTCTGAAGATCTACCTGCACACGGTGAAGCAATGACTGCGCGTTTGGAAGATTTATGAGTGCTAAGCAATGGCCACTTTGGTTGCCACTCCGCGATGATTTAACTTCTCTTTCACCATACGGTGCGCCACAAGTTCCTGCAGAGGCGACGTTAAACACTAACGAGAATCCCTATGCACCATCTCCCGAACTTGCGCAGGCGATCGCTGATCGCGTTCATCGCGTCGCAACAACGTTAAATCGCTATCCAGATCGTGATGCCACAGTTCTTCGCACCGCTCTAGGTAAGTTTATAAATTCGCTATCTGGCACGAACTTCGCTGCGGATTCAATCTGGGCGGCAAATGGCAGTAACGAAATTATCCAATCTCTATTCATGGCCTTTGGCGATCGCGGTGCACTTGGATTTACACCTTCTTACTCAATGCACCCGCTTATCGCAAAGGTAATCGGCGTTACTTGGCAAGATGGGGGGCGCCGTGCAGATTTCACTTTGGATACCGCCAAGGCTATCTCTGAGGTAATGTCCAAGAAGCCTGCGCTGACTTTCATCACAACTCCAAATAATCCAACTGGCACTCTTCTCAAACTTGGTGAGATTGAAGAACTGGCGAAGGCGACCGCTCAAGTAAATGGCTTGCTAGTTGTTGATGAGGCTTATGCAGAATTTTCTAGTGAAGCATCTGCCGTAACTCTGATTGCTAAGTATCCAAATCTGGTTGTGATCCGCACGATGAGCAAAGCATTCGCTTTCGCCGGAGCGCGCGTGGGTTACTTGGTAGCTAACCCAGAAGTTATCAATGCCATGTATTTAGTTCGCTTGCCATATCACCTAAGTGCAATTACTCAGGCGGCTGCTGAGGTAGCGCTGGAATATCAAGGTGAACTACTAGGAACCGTCGCCACCCTTATCGAATCTCGTAAGAAGGTAGTCACCGCGCTAGTTGATATGGGGCTAGAAGTCGCGCCAAGCAGTGCAAACTTCATCATCTTCTCGGGATTTAACTTGGAACCAGCGCAGATCTGGCGCCAACTTCTCGATCGCGGTGTTCTGATTAGAGATGTGGGATTATTAGGGCACTTGCGTATGACCATTGGCAATGAGGCCGAGAATCAAAAGTTTATTGGCGCCTTAAAAGAGATTTTGCAGAAGTAATTGAATATCAAGCTAATGGAGATAATCAGATGAGAACAGCCCGCGTAGAACGCAAAACTAAAGAGTCTCACGTACTCGTTGAGTTAAATCTCGATGGCGTCGGTGAGATCTCAGTAGATACCGGTGTCCCATTCTTTGATCACATGCTCGCTCAACTTGGAAAGCATTCTGGTTTCAATCTCACCGTAAAGACAACTGGCGACATCGATGTGGATTCACATCACACAGTTGAGGACACATCTCTGGCTTTCGGTCAGGCGCTACGCGAAGCATTAGGGGACAAAGTTGGCATTCGTCGCTTTGGCGATGCCATGGTTCCACTTGATGAGGTACTTGTTCAAGCAGCGGTCGATCTTTCGGGACGCCCTTACCTAGTACACCGCCAGCCTGAAATCGTTGAATTAATCGGAACATTTGATACCACTCTTGGTAAACACATCTGGGAATCAATCGTTGCTGAAGCACGTATCGCCCTTCACGTGCGCGTGCTTGAAGGCCGTAACGCTCACCATGTATTCGAAGCTCAGTTCAAGGCGGTTGCGCGCGCACTCCGCGATGCAGTTTCACTTGATGGCGGAATCGCAGGAGTTCCTTCAACAAAAGGTTCACTCTAATAGTGATTGCAATTCTTGATTATGGTTCTGGAAATCTAAGGTCGGCGCAGCGCGCATTTGAGCGCAGCGGTAAAGAGGTTGTTGTTACCTCCGATCGCGAAATCGCACTCAACGCTCGAGGGTTAGTTGTTCCGGGCGTCGGAGCATTTGCGGCATGCATGCGCGGTTTAGTTGCAGTTGGGGGAGATGCGATTGTTCGCGAACGCCTTGCTAAGCAGCGTCCAACTTTAGGAATCTGTGTTGGAATGCAAATTCTCTTCAGAGATGGCGATGAACATACCAACGGGCCACTGCACCAAGGCGTCGGCATCTGGCAAGAGAGCATCACCAAGTTGGATGCTCCGATA
>CAZKNQ010000069.1:0-5178 GCA_964554225.1 uncultured Candidatus Planktophila sp. | reverse complement strand
TTACCAGAGCCACTGACACCGGTAACAGATACGAAAACTCCTAAAGGAATCTCAACCTCAACATCTTTTAAGTTGTTTTCTTTTGCACCCTTGATAACTAATTTACGTTTTGGATCAAGCGGGCGACGTTTGGTTGGAATAGCAATTGATTTGCGACCTGATAGATAGGCACCGGTAATTGAATCTTTCGATGCGATTAATTCTTCATAAGAACCGGAGACAACAACTTTTCCGCCGTGTTCACCCGCGCCCGGACCGATATCGACGATCCAGTCAGCGGTGCGAATAGTCTCTTCATCGTGCTCTACAACGATCAAGGTGTTTCCGAGATCGCGCAGACGTGTAAGAGTTTCGATTAAGCGACGGTTATCGCGCTGGTGCAGACCAATGCTTGGTTCATCCAAGACATAGAGAACACCAACTAAGCCCGAACCGATCTGTGTTGCCAAGCGAATACGTTGGGCTTCACCACCGGACAGTGTTGCTGCAGGTCGAGCCAGCGAAAGATAGTCAAGGCCAACATCTAGCAAGAATCCCAGCCGTGCATGAACTTCTTTCATGACGCGTTCTGCGATTTGCGCCTCACGAGCACTTAGCGAAATGCTCTTTAAGAATGCTGCACAATCAGCGATAGAAAGTTCGCAAATCTCGGAGATGTTCTTATCGCCAACTGTTACAGCTAGAACCTCAGGCTTTAGACGCGCCCCTCTGCAGACATTGCAAGGTATTTCGCGCATATAAGACTCGTACTTTTCACGAGAGTAATCGCTATCGGTCTCATCGTGTTTTCGATGGATGAATGGAATTACGCCTTCGAAACCAGATGAATAATTACGAACACGTCCATAGCGGTTCTTATATTTAACATGGACTTCGTATTCAAATCCATTGAGTATCGCCTCTTTAGCTTTAACAGAAAGCTTCTTCCAGGGATTATCTAATGAAAATTTGACTTCTTCAGAGAGCGCTTCCAGCAAACGTAGAAAGTATTCGGATGTGTGGCCGCTTGACCAAGGAGCGATTGCACCATCATTGATCGAAAGGTTGTCATCAGGGATAACGAGTTCTTCATCAACTTCAAGTTTGGTGCCGATTCCAGAACATTCAGCGCATGCGCCAAACGGTGAGTTAAATGAGAATGAGCGCGGTTCCAGTTCTTCAAATGAGAGATTGCAATCGTGACAGGCCAGATGCTCGCTAAAGGTGCGTTCTTTTTCGGCGCCTTTGGCATCGACGAAATCCAGCAACACTATGCCCGAAGCCAGACGTAGCGCAGTCTCGATTGAGTCGGTGAGGCGCGATTTTGATTCAGCCTTCGCAGTTAAACGATCTACGACAACTTCAATGGTGTGCTTCTCTTGCTTCTTTAGCTTTGGTGGCTCAGAGAGCGAGATGGTTTCGCCATCGACGCGTGCGCGTGAATAACCTTGCGTAACTAGCTCGGCAAATAGATCAACAAATTCACCCTTTCGCTCACGAATAACGGGAGCAAGAACTTGGAACTTTGTTGTCGCTGGCATCGTGAGGATTTGATCAACAATCTGCTGTGGGCTCTGTCGCGAAACGGCCTTGCTGCACTTAGGGCAATGCGGCCGACCGGCGCGCGCAAAAAGTAAACGGAGATAGTCGTAGACCTCGGTGATTGTTCCAACAGTTGAACGAGGGTTGCGGTTAGTTGATTTCTGATCAATCGAAACTGCCGGTGATAAGCCCTCAATGAAATCAACATCTGGCTTATCCATTTGGCCCAAGAATTGGCGGGCATAAGCAGAAAGTGATTCGACGTAGCGACGCTGGCCTTCGGCGAAGATCGTGTCAAAAGCCAAACTCGATTTACCTGAACCAGAAAGGCCAGTGAAAACAATTAACGCTTCACGTGGGAGCTCAATAGACACATCTTTTAAGTTGTGCTCGCGAGCACCGCGCACAATTAACTTATCGATGCTCACTTAGATTCCCGCCTCATCCATTCCGCGGAGCTCTTTCTTGAGCTCTCTGATCTCATCTCGCAACCTTGCCGCGAGTTCGAACTGTAGATCACCAGCAGCGCTGCGCATCTGTTCGGTGAGCGAGCCTATCAAGGCAAGCAGTTCCTGGCGCGGTAGCGAAATGACGGTGCGCGCGTTAAAGCCAATATCGAGAACCGATGTGGATCCCTTTCCTTTACCGCTTGATTTACGGGCTGCCAAAAGTTCATCGGTGTCATCACTCTCACGAGCGATTGTGTCGGTGATATCAGCAATCTTCTTACGTAGTGGCTGCGGATCAACTCCACGCTCGAGGTTATAGGCCACCTGCTTTGCGCGACGACGATTGGTTTCATCAATTGCCTGTGCCATCGACTTTGTAATGTTATCGGCATACATATGAACTTCACCTGACACGTTACGTGCCGCGCGACCGATAGTCTGAATCAGCGATGTTGCTGAACGCAAGAAGCCCTCTTTGTCGGCATCCAAGATTGCAACTAATGAAACCTCAGGTAGATCAAGACCTTCACGGAGCAAGTTAATACCGATCAAAACATCGTATTCGCCAGAGCGGAGTTCGCGCAGAAGTTCTACGCGGCGCAAGGTATCTACTTCAGAGTGCAGATAGCGAACTCGGACTCCACGTTCTTGCAGGTAATCCGTCAAATCTTCAGACATTTTCTTGGTTAGCGTTGTTACAAGAACGCGCTCATTCTTTGCAGCGCGGATATTAATTTCATTTAAAAGATCGTCGATCTGACCCTTAATCGGCTTGATAATGATCGCTGGATCTACCAAACCAGTTGGGCGGATTACTTGTTCAACAACGTCTCCCCCAACTTTCTCCATCTCGTACTTTCCGGGAGTTGCGGATAGATAAACAGTTTGACCCACGCGTTCTAGAAATTCTGGCCAACGCAGTGGGCGGTTATCAAGTGCGCTCGGAAGACGGAAGCCATGTTCGACGAGTGTTCGCTTACGTGAAGCATCGCCTTCGTACATAGCGCCAATCTGCGGCACCGTTACGTGGCTTTCATCGATCACGACTAAGAAATCTTCTGGAAAGTAGTCAAGTAGACAGTTGGGCGCGGTTCCCGGTTCGCGCCCATCGAGATGACGTGAGTAGTTTTCGATTCCAGAACAGAAACCAAGTTGCTGCATCATCTCGAGATCAAAAGTTGTGCGCATGCGCAGGCGTTGTGCCTCTAGAAGTTTTCCTTGCTTTTCAAAGAGATTGAGTTGTATCTGAAGTTCATCTTCGATCTCACCCATCGCACGTTTCATAGTTTCTGGGCCGGCCGCATAGTGTGTGGCCGGGAAGATGTAGATCTCGGTCTCATCGCGAATGATCTCGCCGGTCAGCGGATGCAGGGTCATAATCTTTTCAATCTCATCACCGAACATCTCAATGCGGATGGCGAGTTCTTCGTACATCGGAATGATTTCAATGGTGTCCCCGCGGACGCGGAAGGTACCGCGTTCAAAGGCCATATCGTTACGTGAGTACTGCACATCTACGAATCTGCGTAGCAGTTGATTGCGCTCGATCTCATCGCCAACTTTAAGGCGAATCATTCGGTCAATGTATTCCTGAGGCGTTCCAAGTCCATAGATACAAGAGACAGTTGCGACAACAATTACATCGCGACGAGTTAGAAGTGAGTTAGTTGCTGAATGTCGCAGGCGCTCGACCTCATCGTTGACGCTGGAGTCTTTCTCGATAAAGGTATCTGTCTGCGGAACATAGGCTTCAGGTTGGTAATAGTCGTAGTAAGAAACAAAGTACTCGACTGCATTATTGGGCAGTAGCTCTTTGAATTCATTTGCCAGCTGAGCGGCGAGGGTCTTATTAGGAGCAAGAACCAAGGTCGGGCGCTGTAAACGCTCAATCAACCAAGCTGTAGTCGCAGATTTTCCGGTACCTGTTGCACCGAGTAGCACCACATCTTTTTCACCCGCGTTTATTCGGGTAACGATCTCTTCGATTGCTTGCGGTTGATCTCCCGCAGGGACGTAGTCACTGATTACCTGGAAAGGGTGAACCTTTCTTTGGAGATCAGAGATCGGGCGCATTTTCCTAGCCTACTTTGAAAGGCGCTGGAGTTCCTCCCAGAGGTTTTCCACCTTGCGCAGCAGTTGATCTTCATCGCCGCTATTTTCGATTATGTGGGTAGCGACTGCCTCACGCTCAGATGGTGAAGCCTGTGCAGCTAAGCGAGATTCAATCTCGGAAGAGAACATGCCGCGCCTTAAGAGTCTGGATTTACGAATCTCAAGATCTGCTTCGACTGTAATGATCTGATCAAAATTACTTGCCGCACCGGTTTCAACTAGCAACGGGATCTCGTAAATCAGGATTTCATCTGCAGCAAGATCGCTTACAACTTCAAAGAAAAGTTCGCGAACTCGCGGATGAATAATCGCTTCTAGATCTGCTTTCGCGCTCTTATCTTTAAAGATGATTTCACCTAACGCCTTGCGATCTATGTCACCGTTGCGCAGGATGCTTTCGCCAAATCGCATGATAACTTCATCAAAACCTGCAGAGCCACGTTCAATTGCTATTCGCGAAAGTTGATCTGCATCTACAACGCGTGCACCGAGTTCCGAGAAGTACTGTGCGACAAGAGATTTACCTGCGCCTATGCCACCGGTAAGTGCAACGACCAACATGGTTCAGACTCTACCTTTCACATCCGGATTGGGATATGAAAAAAGGCCCACCCGAAGGTGAGCCTTTTTTCTCTTAGTGCTAATTATTCAGCAGCTGCTTCTTCAGCAACAGGAGCTGCGGCATCTGCCGCCTTTGCTTCTGCCTTCTGCTTCTTGTGAGCAAGGAAGCGAGTTTGTGCTTCCTGGTATTGACGTTCCCACTCTTCGCGTTGTGCGTCATGGCCAGGCTTCCACTCCTGAGTATCAGGATCGAAACCTTCTGGGTAGATGAAGTTACCTTCTGCGTCATAGCGAGCTGCCATTCCGTATTGGGTCGGATCGAATGCTTCGATCTCAACTTCATGACCTTCATTAGCCTGCTTAAGAGATAGTGAGATACGACGACGCTCTAGATCGATATCGATGATCTTTACAAATAGTTCGTCATCTACAGCAACAACTTGCTCTGGGATCTCAACGTGGCGTTCTGCCAACTCTGAAATGTGAACAAGTCCTTCAATTCCTTCGTGAACACGGATGAATGCACCGAATGGAA
>CAZKNQ010000068.1:262-5186 GCA_964554225.1 uncultured Candidatus Planktophila sp. | reverse complement strand
ATGAATAACTGCTTCAATTTGTGAGTAAGGAATCGCAAATAGGTAATGAGCTTCAATTATTTCAAGCCCTTTATTTACAAGCGTTGCAGAGTTAATTGTTACAACCGGCCCCATCGACCAAGTTGGATGGTTGAGCGCTTCTGCAACAGTGATCGTAGATAAATCAGTGCGGTCACGAAATGGGCCACCACTTGCGGTGAGAACTAACTTGGAAACCTCGGATTTCTTGCCGCCCATCAAAGATTGCCAGAGAGCCGAATGCTCAGAATCAACCGGCAATAGTTGGTCGGGCTTTGCTAGAGACGTCACCAAATCTCCACCAGCTACTAGTGATTCTTTATTGGCGAGTGCGACGCGATTTCCTACGCGAAGCGCTGCCAGAGTTGGACCTAATCCAATTGATCCCGTAATGCCATTTAAAACAACATCACAAGTTATCGCAGCAATTTCGGTAGATGCCTGTGGCCCATCGATAACAGTTGCATTAGGTAGCGCAGCTTTTATTTGATCAGCGTTTTTGGTCACGCCGATTACTGGAACGTTGAACTTCTTTGCTTGTGCAATCAAGAGTTCGACATTACTACCTGCTGCAGTTAATGCGACAACGCGAAAGAGCGATGGGTTTGCCTCAACTATTTCTAGGGCCTGCACACCAATAGAACCTGTTGAACCAAGGATTACTAAATCTCTCACTACTGATACCAATTAACTATCTATCGAGAAGATTTTGCGTTGGTGAATACGGGGTTCCGCTACGTCGTTTTGCGATCGCCGATAGCGCTTCAAGTACCACGCGGTTGGCAAGAATTGCGGTGATATCAGCGCTATCAAATGGAGGAGCAACTTCAACGACATCAATTCCGACAACTGGGAGTTCGAGACAGATACGACGTACCGCTTCGAGTAGCTCGCGACTTGTCATTCCACCTGGTTCGGGAGTTCCGGTACCTGGAGCCATACCTGGATCAACTACATCGATATCAACGGAAAGAAATACTCCATCGCAACCATCTGTGAGAGTTGCAAAAGATTCATCGAGGACTTTATTTAATCCGCGGTGATGGATTTCTGTCATCTCATATGAGCGCATACCTTGATCGCGCATCCAATTTAAAGTCTTGTCATCTGGCCAATATCCACGAAGCCCCAGTTGTAGGAAGCGATCACCACGTACATGACCAGATTCGATTAAACGGCGCATCGGAGTTCCATGGCCAACTAGCGCACCAAATTGATCTTCACCGGTGTCGGCGTGAGCATCAAAGTGGATCATTGAAATTTTCCCGAGCCCGCGATGCTTTGCAATCCCTGCAACATCTGCGGAAGCAATTGAGTGATCTCCCCCAAGAATTACTGGGATTTTTCCAGCACGCGAAATCTTCTCGGTGGCTTCTTCCAAAACCTTAAGTGAAGCCACTAGATCTCCCGGTGGCATTAATAAATCGCCAGCGTCATAAACTTTTAGCGCCTTTAGCGCATCGATGCGTAGCGCTAGATGCGGTCGTTCTGCATCATGTGGCAGATAATCTCCGCCGCGAATCGCCTGTGGACCAAATTTTGCTCCAGAGCGATGTGAGGTTCCGGAATCAATTGGTGCGCCGACAATAATTACATCAGCATCGGCAAATGTTTTGGGATCATCAAGATCACATTGTGGGATTCCAAGAAATGTAAAACTTGGCCCATACATATTGCCGTGGTTTGCCATTGGTTAAGGATAGTTGCTAATGATTAAGAATCGAACCCAAGACCAAGTGAATCCAGGAGTTTGAGCCAAAGATTGCGCTTACCTTGGTTTTTATCTGCCTGGTTGATAGACCACTGCGTGAGACGGATAAATACGAACCTCAGCGGTTCAGGCGGAAAAGGCATCGGCTTCTTACGAACCATCTTTAATCTGGTTCGCTCATTATCTTCTCCATCGAGAAGATCCAACATAACTTGCGCACCAAATCTCGTTGAAGCAACGCCTAGCCCTGTAAAACCTAGAACATATGCAACTCGACCGCGATGTGCCATTCCCCAAAATGGTGAGAATCGCGAACAAGTATCAATTGCTCCTCCCCAACCGTGAGTGAACTTAATACCTTTTAACTGTGGGAAGGTTTCTAAGAATGCTTCTGCTAAATGTGCATAAGTTTCGGCATCAGTCTCATACTCATGGCGGACCTTGCCTCGGAAGTTATAGATGGCATCGTATCCGCCCCAAAGAATTTCATTATCTTTAGTCATTCGATAGTAGTGGAACTGATTACCGGCATCTGACAAACCTTCGCGCTCATTCCAGCCAATTGATTCGAGTTGCTCTGGGCTCAAAGGTTCGGTAACTAATTGAAAGTCATAAACAGGTACTACATATTTATGTGCGCGTTTGATTAGCGATTTAAATACATTGGTTGCTAGCGCAACTTTGCGCGCGTAGACACTTCCGTATGGGGTATGCACGATCATCCCATTTTTAGTACGTTCCAAACGCTCTACATGTGAATTTTCGTAGATTTTTACTCCAAGTTTTATACAGGCGCGTTCTAGCCCCCAAACTAAACGAGCGGGATCTACCAGTGCGGTTCCATCTGGATCCCAGAGCGCACCTTTGTAGATCGGAGACTTTATTCGGGATTGAATCTCATTCTGAGTTAAAAGTTCTACGTTATCGCCAAAGGAATTTCGTAGGTCTGCTTCTTCTTTTAGGCCAGCCATCTGCCAATCTTCAACCGCAACACGAAGCTCACCATTCCATTCGAAATCACATTCGATTCCGTACTTCTTAATAGTTGCTTCGATCGCATCCAAATTCTCGCGGCCTAACTTTTCAATTACCGCCATCTCATCTTTGAATCGGCTGTAACCATTCATGAACCCATGGGTGAGTGAATAACTGCAGAAACCGCCGTTGCGTCCAGATGCACCCGCACCAGTCCAACTTTGCTCAACGACCACAACTTCGCGCTCTGGATTGGCTTCCTTTGCCAAAAGTGCGGTCCAAAGTCCGGTGTAGCCAGCCCCGACTATGCATAAGTCCGTAGTGACATCACCAACCAAAGTTGGATGTGGAAGTGGCTCTAATGGGTCTTCATCCAACCAGTAAAGCTCTGGTTGCATCTGAGATAAATGTTTGAGAATAGAAGGATCGATGGTGGCCATCGCTTTTTCCGGGAGTTCCCGGAAATCACCTCTTCAATTACTACTAGTAGTTGTCCCGGGTCCTCCGGAGTCCAACCCCATAACGCAGGTTTCTCGATTTACAACCTGTGGTTCGCTATGGCTATGTCCTTATATTAGCGGGCTTTACGGCGATTTACTATCTGACCCGCGATAACTATCGCGAGTGCTAGGAAAAACATCGCAGATCCGATGACATTTGCTTGGGCTGGGATACCGCGTGCGGCAGCTGTGTAAACAAACTTTGGAAAAGTTATAACGGTTCCTGAGTTGAAATTGGTAATAATAAAATCATCGAATGAGAGGCTAAAGGCTAGTAAGGCGGCTCCTGCAATACCGGGTGCTACCAGAGGAAGAGTTACGCGGCGGAATGTTTGAAACTCATTGGCATAGAGATCCATCGCCGCTTGTTCAAGTCGCGGATCAAGACTGGCTATTCGAGCTTTAACAGTAACTACTACAAAGGATACGCAGAAAACAACGTGGGCGATTACGGTCGGCCAGAAACCAGGATTTACCTGCATGGTGAGGAAAAGTGAGAGCAGCGACGCACCAAGCACAATTTCAGGTGTCGCCATCGGTAAGAAAATTAAAAGATTCGAAGTTGATCTTCCTCTGAATTTATGTCGTCCAATAGCAAAAGCGATCATGGTTCCCAAGATGGTTGAGAAAATAGTTGCTAGTAAACCGATCTTGATCGAGTTAGCTAAGGCGTTACAAACTTCTGGTGCACCACAAGGATTCTGCCAATTATTTAGAGTAAAACCTTTCCAAACGAGGTTACTCTTACCGGAATCATTAAAGGAGAAAACAAAGGTGTAGGCAACCGGGATGAAGAGGTAAGTAAAGGCTAAGAACATATAAACCCGAATTAAATTGCGGCCAAACCAACGTCGGAATCTCAGAACTGGTGAAATAGATGGAGCTGATGCTTCAGCAATTTTCTTGCTCATACCAACTCCTCCGTGCCAGCCTTGCGGATATAGAGCGTTACCAAAATTAGGATTGCAGCCATCAGCGTAAATGAAAGCGCAGCAGCCGTAGGGTAATCAACGATTTTGAAGTAACGAGATTCAATTACGTTACCGATCATCTTGGTATTCGGGCTACCTAAGATTGCCGCATTGACATAGTCACCAGCTGCCGGAATAAATGTAAGCAAAGTTCCTGCGACAACGCCGGGCATGGATAGCGGCAAAGTTACTTTGCGGAAAGTAGTAAAACCGTTGGCATATAGATCACCTGATGCCTCAAGTGTGCGGGGATCAATACGATCAATCGAGGCATAAAGTGGCAAGGTCATAAAGGGCAAGAAGTTGTATGTCATACCCATAACCACTGCAAAGGCAGTTGAAGTAAGGGTTGTGCTGTCACTAATAATTCCGATGGTTCGCAGAGTCGGAACTACAAACCCTTCTTCGCCGAGGATCTGCTTCCAGGCAACTGTACGCAGCAGGAAAGATGTGAAAAACGGTGCAACGACCAAGACAAGAAAGAAATTCTTATATCTACCTGATTTGAAGGCGATGGCGTAAGCCAAAGGATAAGAAATAGCTAGCGCCAACAAAGTAGCAAGAATCGCGTAGAAAAAGGAACGTCCAAACTGTTCTTTGTTCTCAAGAAATGCATCAACATAATTTTGAAAACGAAATGTCTGCTCGTATTGACCCGTGTCTCCCCCGCCAACTGGAGTCTGAGTTGAAGTTTGTGCCAAATTGATGATTGGCAATATAAAGAAGGTAAATAAGAAAGCAAAACCTGG
>CAZKNQ010000068.1:0-252 GCA_964554225.1 uncultured Candidatus Planktophila sp. | reverse complement strand
CTAGATCTTCAGGGGTAACTTCTGATCCAGCCGTCACGTCTTCATCTCCGCGAAGGGCGAAGGTAAAGACTGGTGCCCAAGAAATGTTTACGGCATCGCCCTTGTTAAATGGCGCTACACCATCATCATTTTGTTCGAAGACCATTAACTCTTGTCCCCAAGGCATTTCAACTTGGTATTGAGTCGATACGCCGATGTATGAAACATCCTCGATGCGCCCACCAGTTAAGACGTTGCCTGAGACAGGAGTGT
>CAZKNQ010000067.1:0-5190 GCA_964554225.1 uncultured Candidatus Planktophila sp. | reverse complement strand
GTGCGGTTCATTTATCTGCTCCCTTCTTATTTCCTTTAAACATTTCGAGCATGCGATCGGTAACGACAAATCCGCCGATCATGTTGATAGTTGCAAGGATTATTGCGACTACAGAAAGAGATAGTTCGAGCGTTGTTTTGCTGTGATCGGCGACGATGATCGCACCAACCAAGATAACTCCGTGGATAGCGTTAGCACCTGACATAAGAGGTGTGTGAAGAGTTGAGGAAACCTTTGAAACAACTTCAAATCCCACAAATACTGCGAGTACGAAGATTGAGACGATCGCCATTGCATCCATTACTTGGCTCCTCCTGCACTTGGGTCGCGTCGCTGGCCACCATGAGTAACCGCCGATGCATTGATGATTTCGTCTGCAAAATCAAGATTTAACGCAACTGGAGCGCCATCTTTTGCACCGGTAGTCATCAAAGTTAATAAATTAACAACATTTCGCGAGTACAAACTTGATGCGTGGAATGGCAGTTGGCTAGGTACATCTTTACCGCCCCAGATACGAACTCCGCCGCTGGTAATAACTACTTCGCCGGGCTTAGAACCTTCAACGTTTCCACCGGTCTCAGCAGCTAAATCGACGATCACTGTGCCAGGTTCCATGGCATCGATCATCGCTTGCGTCATCAAACGTGGAGCGGTGCGACCAGGAACTGCAGCAGTTGTAATAACCACATGTGATTTTGCGATGTAAGGAGTTAGAAGTTCGCGTTGTTTTGCAGCGCGTTCTTCGGTCATCTCGCGCGCATAACCACCGGCGCCTTCAAGTGATTCCAATTCGAGTTGGATAAATGTTGCACCCATTGATTTAACTTCATCAGCAGAAGATGGACGAACATCGTATGCAGAGACAACTGCTCCTAAACGACGAGCAGTTGCAATCGCTTGCAGACCAGCAACGCCTGCCCCAAGCACCAAAACCTGAGCAGGTGTAACGGTTCCGGCTGCAGTCATCAAAAGCGGGAAGAAACGTGGTGACATCTCTGCACCAACAAGAACTGCGCGATAACCAGCGCACAACGCCTGCGAGGTAAGCGCATCCATTGACTGTGCGCGTGAGATACGCGGAACTAATTCAAGAGAAAATGCTGTAACGCCGGCTTTGATTGCAGCGTCAATTGAATCTACGGCGGTGACAGTAGATAGAAATGAAATGGTGATTGCACCACTCTTTAGAGTTGCCATCTGTGCTGGTGTGAGCGGCTGAACAGAGAGAACAACATCTGCTCCGGTAAGGACATCTCCCTTAACCACAGAGGCACCCGCTGCGGCATATGCGGCATCGGTACCCTGCGAGTTATCTCCTGCGCCAGATTGGATAACTACTTCATATCCGAGGCGAGTTAACTTGTTGATGATGTCAGGAACTAGCGCTACGCGCTTTTCACCTGCTTTAACTTCTAATGGGACGGCTACACGCATGGGCAAACCATACTTGCTGATCTAATTACCTGCGAGTTCTCCACGGGTTAGGTGATAGAGCAGAGCCTGAATTGTTGTGCGGCGATGAAAAGCCTCGCGCCAAATGACCGACTTTGGGCCATCGATCACAGAAGCTGCTACCTCTTCACCACGATGTGCTGGCAAGCAGTGCATAAAAATGGAATCTTTTTCTGTTAACGCCATCAAATTATCTGTAACAGCAAATGGTGCCAGTACTTTCATTTTCTCTGTGCGCTCGGCCTCGGGATCTCCCATAGACATCCAAACATCTGTGTATAAAACGCTTGCGCCCTTTGCTGCTGCCTCAGGATCATTTGTTACTTCAATCTTGGCACCAGTTTTTTCCGCAATCTTTTTTGCTTGCGCTACCACATCAGCACTTGGTGCCCATTTTCCATCGGGAGTTGCAGCAACTACATGTGCGCCCATTATTGCGCCCATTGTTAACCAAGCATGCGACATATTGTTTCCATCGCCGAGATAAACAAACTTTCTATCCTCTATATCGCTTCCAAAAGTTTCGCGGATTGTTAACCAATCTGCAAGTAACTGAGTTGGGTGATCGTCATCAGTTAAGGCGTTGATTACAGGGATTGAAGCGTTCGCACCAAGTTCATCTACATCAGATTGTGCAAAGGTTCTAATAATCAAGGCATCGCAGTAGCCGCTAATAATCTTTGCGGTATCGGAGATCGTTTCACCACGCCCTAATTGCAGCTCATCTCCGCGAATAAATATTGGAGTACCGCCCAGGTGGGCGACTGCTGTTTCAGATGAAAGGCGAGTACGAGTTGAAGGCTTTGTCATATAAATCGCAACAGATTTATTCTTTAGACAATCCTGAGAACGAAGAGGGTTCGTGGCAAATTCGGCTGCAGTGTTAAGCAGTAGATCAACATCGGCTCGCGATAAATCAGCCGTGCGCAGCAAGTCCTTCATCTTCAAATTCTACCCGCTGCCACTATCCTTTCGGACATGGGTATTTTCCGTAAGAACTCTCCTGAATTAGATGGAGATACTGATCTGCTTACCCGTCCCCAAAATCAAGAAGATGATGGGGGCCACGATCGCTTTGCGCACTATGTAAAGAAGGAAAAAATCGTCGAATCCGCGGTTACCGGTAAAGCGGTACGAGCGCTCTGCGGCAAGAAATGGATCCCATCGCGCGATCCCGAAAAGTACCCAGTCTGTCCAGTCTGTAAAGAAATCTATGACGGCCTCCCGCGCAAATCATCTGATAAGTAAATTATTAGCCGTTGTAATCGCTCTAAGCGTTGTTTTTTCACCGCAAGCAAATAGCGCTAATCCGCCTCGCAAAATATTAACTGGATGGATTCCTTACTACTCCATGAAGACTTCGCTACCGGCTGCGCTAAATAACGCTGATTTGATTAAAGAGGTGATGCCATTTTGGTACACCCTGAAATTTAATGGTAAAACGAAAGAATCTTACGTAAGTGATTTATATGTAAGAGGAAATCCAAGTATTCCGATTGCAAATCCGCTGGCGGCGATGCGCGCAGCTGGCTTTCTGATCATTCCAACAATTACTGATGGAACAGATAAATTAGTTTTATCGAATTTGCTTGCTAATCCAACGAGCAGAACTCAGATCGCCAAGACTCTACACAGCTATGTAATGGTCAATAACTTCGACGGTATTGATTTAGATTTTGAAGGCTTTGCATTTGTCGATGGAAATTCTACTTGGGCTAAGACTGCACCAGGTTGGGTGGCTTTAGTTAAAGAACTCTCGGCGCTTTTACGAGCAGATAACAAATTGCTTTCGGTATCGACCCCTTACAACTTCAACCCTGCCGAGAAACAGAAGGGTTACACCGTTTACGCCTGGCCGCAGATTGCTCCATTTATTGATCGTTTAAGAATCATGACTTATGACTATTCAGTTTCTAAAGTTGGACCAATCGGACCCCTTGCTTGGACAGAGAAAACAGTTGCCTATGCAACATCGATCATGCCGGCATCAAAGGTTTACCTTGGTCTTGCAGGTTATGGTCGCGACTGGGTAACCAAAGTCGAAGGCGTATGTCCTGCACCTTTTGCAAATGCGATAAAAGTTGGCGCAAAGGCTGCAACTTTTGTGATGCGTGATGCTGCGGCTCTTGCGGCAAGTTATCAAGTAACCCCGGTTTTCGATGCCAAATTTGGCGAAGCAACTTTCACTTATACAAAGTCATACGAGGGAGCCACTGCAGATGGACGTTCCACAATCTGTACTGCAACTCGCACCGCTTGGTATCAGAACGCACAGAGTTACAAATTAAGAAGTGAACTTGTAGCAAAATATAAATTAGGTGGCGTTACCGCCTGGACTTTAGGCATGGAAGAGCCGCTTGCTATGGAGGCGATTCGCCAGACCGCACTTGGAATTGCGCCAGTAAAGGTTGTTAGCGCCTTGACGGTGGATAAGACCTCGGCGCTTTATGGAAATTCAGTTTCGATATCTGCGCAATTGAACTTAGAAGATAAATCACCAGCTGCCAACCTTCCACTTCGAATTGAAGGCAAGAGCGCAAACGATGCGACTTGGCGCGTGCTTGGAACCGCTGTAACTGGCGTAGATGGAAGATTTACAACACCAATTCTCCTGGGCAAAGCAACAGTTATCCGTATTGCAACTGATGGCACATGGGAGCGCGCTGAATCCTTAAGCAATGAGATCTCAGTATTGGTTGATCGCACAATTTCTATTTCAGCGCCAGGTACTGTAAAAGCCAATTCTTCATTTGCAATCGATGGGGTAGTTCGCCCACGCAGTGCTGGTGCACAAGTTTCACTAATGAAATTTAGCGCGGGCGCTTGGAAGAAGGTTGCGATCGCAACTACCAACGAACAAGGCATCTTTGCCTTTGCCCTAGAGAAAGAGCCGCGACAGGTAGCGCGATATCAAATAATTGTCGAAGGCGATCAACTTTGGCGTCAGGTCGCTGCTCCAGAGTTCTCTATCATTATCCGGTGATGGTTAAGACTGATACTCAAATCGAAGAGCAGATTCGCGCAATCTTCTCTGGCGATACCCCGTGGGTCACCATCGTTTGGGATGACCCAGTAAATCTCATGACCTATGTAACTTACGTTTTGATGGAACTCTTTGGTTTCTCTAAAGAAAAAGCCCATGAGTTAATGATGAAAATCCACACCGAAGGTAAGGCCATAGTTTCAACGGGAAGCCGCGAGGAGATGGAGCACGATGTGGCTCGCCTTCACGAATATGGACTCTGGGCAACGCTGCAACGTGGGGACCAGGCGATATGACATCAGAAGGATTCAAACGCCACGGCAGTAATTCTTATGTCGCCGAATTTGCCGAGAATGAACGTGAAATTTTAATTAATTTAGCTGAACAAATCATTGAACTCCTTGCCGAACGTGTTGATCATGGGCATGAAGATCCACTCGCTGCGATGGTCGGAATAACAACTCATGATGCGCCTCCAGAAGATGAGGTGCTGCACCGCCTTTTGCCAAATGCTTATCAAGATCAAGTTGATTCGGCGGAGTTTCGTAGATATACCGAATCGACGTTGCGCAACAAAAAACAGGCCCACGCCATGGCTATGCGGATGTATTTGAAGAGCGCTAAAGATGGAACAGTAGATCTAGATCACGACAGCGCGAACGCTTGGCTTGGTGCGATGAACGATATTCGTTTAGCGCTCGGTGTTCGCTTAAATGTTCAAGAACGCACTAGTGATGAGTTAGAACTTTTAG
>CAZKNQ010000066.1:0-5192 GCA_964554225.1 uncultured Candidatus Planktophila sp. | reverse complement strand
GCGGTGTGACAGCGCCAGCAGTGCGGGTAAGGGTGCTCAAATGGCTGGTGCTTATATAAAACACCGCGTGATTTAAGTTCCTTAACCAAAGTCTTATCGGCTTCCTTGAAGAAGACGCCACCAACTAGTGGAACATCTGCCAAGAACTTTCCATCGGGTGCGATTGGATTTACAACTGGTAGCCCATAACCACGGCAAACCGCTAAATCGTCGGCACCAAAGGCTGGGGCTTGGTGAACTAATCCGGTTCCATCTTCGGTCGTTACATAAGTTGCTAGAACAATGAAGTGTGAATCAGGGATCTCGATCAAATCAAGTGGGCGCTTGTAAGTAACGCGCTCTAGATCTCTACCCTTAATTACTTTAAGAACTTTTACTTCACCAGAGAGCGCACCAAGAAGGGCTTCTGCAACAACTAAAACTTCACGGTTTTCTTCAACCACGACTTCAGCGACCGCGTAATCAACATCTGGATGAACAGCAACAGCGGTATTCGAAACCAAGGTCCAAGGGGTAGTTGTCCAGACAAGAAGAGCCGCACCGAGATCTGCTAACTCGCCAGATGTAACTGGGAAGCGAACATAGACCGAAGGATCGGTAACTGTCTCGTAACCCTGTGCTAACTCATGATCGGAGAGTCCGGTTCCACATCGCGGGCAATATGGTGCAACGCGGTGATCTTGAACAAGGAGACCTTTCTTCCAGATCTCTTTTAAGCTCCACCAAACGCTCTCAACATATTCAGGAGCCATCGTCCAATAAGCCTGATCAAAATCAACCCAGAAACCCATCCGGTTGGTCATCGTTGTAAATGCATCAACGTGGCGCGTTACAGATTCGCGGCACTTATCGTTAAAGGCTGCGATTCCATATTTCTCAATATCGCCTTTTCCCGAAAAACCTAACTCTTTTTCAACCGCAATTTCTACAGGTAGGCCATGGCAATCCCAACCTGCTTTGCGCGTTACATACTTACCCTTCATCGTTTGATAACGCGGGAAGACATCTTTAAATACACGCGCTTCGATGTGATGCGTTCCGGGCATTCCATTGGCTGTTGGGGGACCTTCATAGAAAGTCCAAGGCTGCGCGCCTTCTCTTGCCTTTGTACTCTCCTCAAAAATTGAATTGGTGCGCCAGAAATCTAGGATCGAACGCTCCATGCCCGGCAGGTCGATCGCAGCGGGGATCGGACGCATCTTTGGAGAATTCATAAGGAGGCGAGTCTAACGCCCGCCTTGCGCAGAACTGTTCAAGAATTTGTGCGGGCTACGAGTGGCAGAGTTGGTGGCGCGTGGAAAAGGGCATAAGGTGCGCGGCGTGCCAGCAAAAAAGAAGACCGTGAAAAAGCCAGTAAAGAAGGCAGCCCAGCCAAAAAAGGCGTCTGCTAAGAAAGCTGCGGCTAAAAAATCTCCAGCCAAGAAGGCTGCAGTAAAGAAAAAAACAGCCCAGAAAAAAACAGCCAAGAAAGTTGCGAAGAAGGCACTTGTTAAAAAAGCCACTGCAAAGAAAGCGCCTGCAAAGAAAGCGCCTGCAAAGAAAGCGCCTGTTAGACCATTTCCATCGAAGGCGGGAAAGACAACTCTTACCGTAGATGAAAAATCTCAGACAGTGAGCGTTGCAACAGTAGTTGCGCCCGTTTCTGCACCGGTTATTGAAGAACGCCGACTAGTAATGCCACCTCCTCCACGCCCAGTAAAGAGTGGAAAGAAAGTTGCACCACTTAAGCCCATTAAGGCAGCGCCGACTCCAGTAACTGCCAGCGAAGGTGAAGCGCCTTGGTCAGCAGCGGAGTTAAAGGCTATCCGCAATGAAATCTCTGCCGATCTAGAACGTCTACGTCGCGAGCTCGCTGAAGTTGAAGCCGAAATGGATGAGTTGATTTCAGAATCTGGAGAAGGCGCCGGAGATGATCAAGCAGATTCTGGAACTAAAACTTTTGAACGCGAACACGAGATGTCACTGGTCATCAATGCGCGCGATATGGTTTTGCAGACCGAGCGCGCTCTAGATCGAATCGATAATAAAACTTATGGAAATTGCGAAGAGTGCGGCAGCCCAATTGGCAAAGCACGACTACAAGTTTTTCCGCGCGCGACCCTCTGCATGATCTGTAAGCAGAAGGAAGAGCGGCGCTAAAGTGCGCCCTGACCCAAACTCTAAATTCATTAAGGCAAAGTCTGGTTTAGTTTTTCGTCTTTATTTTATCGCCTGGGTTATCTGGCTTATTGATTTTGCCACCAAGACTTGGGCGATTGCTAATCTAGATTCCCGCGACCCCATTAAATTAATTGGGTCATTTCTCCAATTAACTTTGGTAAAGAATTCTGGTGCAGCATTTAGTTTTGCCACAGGAGCCACCCTGATCCTTTCCATCTTTGCTTGCTGCGTAGTAGCAGCGATCGCTTACTACGCGCCAAAGATCACCTCAAAAGGATGGGCAATTGTGATCGGCCTAGCCCTTGGTGGAATATTAGGAAACTTATCCGATCGCATCTTCCGCGCACCCGGCTTTTTTACCGGCCATGTCATCGACTGGATTCAGATCCCAAATTGGCCAGTATTCAATATCGCAGATAGCGCTATTGTGGTTGCAACAGCTATTGCAGTGGTCTTATCAATTAAAAATATTTCTCCAATTCAAGGTACTAAGGAGGCGTAAATGTCACGCGAAGCGCGCTCATTAAGCGTCCCTGAAGGAGTAGCAGGAGAGCGAATCGATAGCGCATTGACGCGCGTCCTTGGGCTTTCGCGTACCGCAATCGTAAAACTTCTCGAAGATGGTGATATCACCACTTCAGGTCGCGCCATGGCAAAATCAGAACGCGTTACCAGTGGACAAGTTATCGATGTCTTGATGCCCGAACCACTCAATCAAGATCCAATTCCACTTACTCCACTTGATGGACTGCGTGTTGTTTACGATGACGAACACATTGTCGTCGTTGATAAACCAGTTGGTTGTGCAGCGCATCCAAGTCCGGGATGGATGGGGCCAACAGTTGTTGGCGCACTGATGGCCGCTGGTTACACAATTTCCACTTCCGGTCCTGCCGAACGCACCGGAATCGTTCACCGCTTAGATGTTGGAACTAGCGGATTAATGATCGTTGCCAAAACTGACATGGCTTACACTCGTTTGAAAGAAGCCTTCCGAAACCACGAAGTAGAAAAGACTTATCACGCACTCGTGCAAGGACACATGGATCCAGTCTCTGGAACTATTGATGCACCAATTGATCGCCATCCGAAAGAAGATCATCGTTTCGCAGTTATCGCCGAAGGTAAAGAGAGCATCACCCATTACGAAGTTATCGAGTTCTATCGCTCAGTTTCATTAGTAAAAGTTGAATTGGAAACCGGTCGCACGCATCAAATTCGCGTTCATTTCTCTGCATTAAATCATCCACTCGTGGGAGATACAACATATGGTGCAGACCCAGTCCTTGGAAAATCATTAGCCATGTCACGACCATGGTTGCACGCGCTAGAACTTCGCTTCAAACATCCTGTCTCATCCGAAGAATTGGTTCTCAACGCTGCCTATGCACCTGACCTTCAGGCTTGCTTGGCGTTGCTATCCGAGGCTGTTCTGCCGTAACGACTAATCTTGTGCAACTGTGACGACCGAAAACCCAACCCAGCCAAAAGCGAGTAAAGATTCATTTGTGCACCTGCATGTGCACACTGAGTATTCAATGCTCGACGGTGCTGCGCGTATTGGCGATCTTGTAGAAGAAGTTGCCCGTCAAGAAATGCCGGCGATTGCGATGACAGATCACGGAAATGTCTTTGGCGCCTATGATTTCTATAAGCAGGCTGTTAAAGCCGGCGTTAAACCAATAATCGGAATTGAAGCTTACGTCGCTCCAGAATCTCGCTTTGACAAGAAGAAGGTGCAATGGGCAGATGGCGGAGAGGATGATGTCTCAGGCGGTGGCTCATATACCCACATGACTATTCTGGCCGAGAACAATAACGGTCTAGCCAATCTCTTTAGGCTCTCATCTCTGGCATCTCTTGAAGGTTATTACTACAAACCGCGAATGGATCGCGAGCTACTTTCTAAATACGCCGATGGTTTGATTGCGACCACAGGTTGCCCAGGCGGTGAAATCCAAACTCGTCTTCGTATGGGTAATTACAAAGAAGCGATGCGCGCAGCAAGTGATTATCGAGATATCTTCGGCGCCCATAACTTCTTCCTTGAATTAATGGACCACGGCATTGATATTGAAACTCGAGTAAAAGATGATCTCTTAAAACTTGCACGTGAACTGAAGCTTCCGCTATTGGCTACAAATGATCTGCACTACACCCGGCATGAAGATGCTCCGGCTCATGAAGCCCTGTTATGTGTGCAATCTGGCTCAACTCTGGCCGATCCCAAGAGATTTAAATTTGATAACGATGAGTTCTATCTAAAGTCTCCTGCGCAAATGCGCGAACTCTTTAGAGACCTTCCAGAAGCTTGCGATAACACCTTACTTATCGCTGAGCGTTGCAATGTAAAACTGCGCGAAGGTGAAAACCTAATGCCAGCCTTTGCGGTGCCACCAGGTGAAACCGAAGATTCCTGGCTCCGCAAAGAGGCTGAACGTGGTCTGATTATTCGCTTTGGAGATCGCGCAACAGATGAACATCGCAAACGTTTAAATTATGAACTCGATGTCATGATCAAGATGGGATTTCCTGGTTACTTCTTAGTTGTTGCTGACTTGGTTGCACATGCCAAGAAAGTTGGGATCCGTGTTGGACCTGGCCGCGGATCTGCTGCCGGGTCGTTAGTTGCCTACGCACTCGGAATCACTGGACTTGATCCAATCGAACATGGCTTACTTTTTGAACGTTTCCTAAATCCTGAACGTATCTCTATGCCCGATATCGATCTGGACTTCGACGAACGTCGCCGCAGCGAAATGATCCGCTACGCCACTGAAAAATATGGCGAAGATCGAGTAGCGCAAATAATCACCTACGGAACAATTAAATCGAAGCAATCTATTAAGGATGCCACTCGTGTTCTTGGCTATCCATATGTAATCGGGGAAAAGTTAACCAAGGCGCTACCGCCATCTGTTATGGGCAAAGATATATCTCTCTCTGGCGTATTCGATGTGCAAGATCCACGTCACGGTGAAGCCGGTGAATTCCGCGAGATCTACAACTCCGACCCTGATTCAAAGAAGGTC
>CAZKNQ010000065.1:3246-5197 GCA_964554225.1 uncultured Candidatus Planktophila sp. | reverse complement strand
TCCCTCTTCTAAAGGTCGCCCTTCATCTTCAGGGCCATCTTCATCTAAACCAAGTGGTCCAAATCGCGATCGCCGTCGTGAAGATCTTCCGGCGCGTGGCGGATCATCCGAACGTCGTGGTGCAACGCGTCAAGTCTCGCAAGGTCGTGAAGCCAGTGATCCACGCGGGTTTCGTCCCAAGCCGATAGAACGCGATCAATCGAGACTTCGTCCCAGAATTTTCGAACCAGATATTCCTGAAGAAATTACTGGTGAAGAGTTAGAGAAGAGCGTTCGCGCAGAGTTGTTAAGTTTGTCTGCAGAGAATGCAAAAGTTGTGGCACGCCATTTAGTTTCGATAAATATTCATATGGATTCAGATCCAGAACTCGCTCATAAACATGGAATCGCGGCCGCACATCATGCTGGTCGTTTAGCTGTTGTCCGCGAAAGTGCTGGCTATGCCGCCTATCGCGCCGGCCATTATGAAATTGCGCTAAAAGAACTTCGCGCAGCACACCGCATTTCTGGCGATGTATCAATGTGGCCGGTAATGGCAGATTGCGAAAGAGGTCTAGGAAGACCCCTAAAAGCCCTGAATTTGGCTGGTTCTGACGAGGTTAAGCGACTTGCTAAGCCCGAAGAAATTGAAATGCGCATCGTTGCATCTGGTGCTCGGCGTGATTTAGGCGAACTGGATGCCGCAGTAATTACTTTGACCTGTAAAGAGTTGAAGAACGAGAGTGAAGAGTGGGCAGTTCGTCTTCGCTATGCCTATGCCGATGCCCTTGAGGTCGCGGGTCGCAAGGAAGAAGCTCGTGAGTGGTTTAAGAAGTGCGCAGATATTGACCATGATGAATTCACTGACGCCGCAGAGCGCGCCAAATAATTCACTTATCCACATCTATTCTCAAGTAACTCCTTGCTTGTCTCAGCCTTAGTTCACTATCTCCTCCTTGCGCGATTGCGTTTTTTTATTCAAGGGAGTGAGAAATGGTTAAGAAAGTTGCAGAAGAAGTTATCGATTATTCGCTTAATGATTTGTTATTGCGGGGGAGAGTCTCCGCAGAGGCGACAACGAAAGAGCTGCCAAGTGGCGATAAAGTTGTTGAATTCCGGCTAATCGTTTCTCGGACAGAACGCGAAGGCGTTGACACTTTAGATATAGGGGCCTGGAGCGCTAAGTCGCGCAAAATAGCGTTAACCCTCAAGGCAGATCAGTGGGTAGAGATTTCCGGCAGTATCCATCGCCGCTTCTGGCAGTCCCCAGGTGGCCTGGCATCACGGTGGCAGGTCGAGGCGATCGAAATTTCTCGCCTTTAAGGCGTAAAAGGCCTACTTCGCTCTTATTGGATACGCTAAGGACATGGCTAAATCTTCGAACGATCTCTTCTCAACACTTCGCACTTATATCTCCAAGGTAACTGAAGGAGAGAAATCTCCCGCAGAAGTTGCCGCGGCCCTTAATGGTTGGGCGCGCGAGAGCGCTGAAGCATTGAAATCAAAGATCCATGAAGAAGTCGAGGCCAGTGTCGCCAAGATGGGATTTGTAAAGCGCGAAGAGTTCGATCGCTTGGCGGCGCAAGTTGCTGCGATGAAGGGTGGAACTTCAACAAAGAAGAATGCGCCTAAGAAGACAGTAGCGAAAAAGTCTGCGGTAAAGAAAAGCGCTCCGAAGAAGAAGGCGGTTAAGAAGTAGTGTCAAACGAATTTAATGCTACCAATTCAAGCGAAGATAACGCTCCTTCACTTGTCGAAGAGGTCAAGATCGAGCTCAGTGAGATCGATACTGCCGATCTAACCGAACATGCTACGCGTTTTGATGCTCTCCATGGCAAGTTGCAAGAAGCGCTTAACTCAATCGACGGCCTCTAAAGGTTTAATCGAAGTATCTACAGAAAGTAAATGAGATGAAGACTCGATTAGATGCTGAACTAGTTCGTCGCGAACTAGCGCGCTCACGTGAGCATGC
>CAZKNQ010000065.1:0-3146 GCA_964554225.1 uncultured Candidatus Planktophila sp. | reverse complement strand
CGCCAAGGCGCAAAGTTAGTTGTTGCCGTCGACGTTGGGTACGGACAACTTGCCTGGGAGCTTCGCCAAGATCCACGTGTAAAAATTCTGGATCGTACAAATATTCGACATCTGACCGGAGATATGGTCGGTGAGGAAATCGATCTAGTTGTTGCAGATCTCTCCTTTATCTCACTCTCGTTGGTTCTTCCTGCACTTGCTGCAGTTTCAAAGCCAAGTGCGGATTTCGTCTTGATGGTTAAACCACAATTTGAGGTTGGCCGCGAGAAGTTAGGTGCCGGCGGCGTTGTGCGCGATCCAGCGCTTCGTAAATCAGCGGTGCTCGATGTCGCTGAATCTGCTTATGACGTTGGTCTAGGCACGATGGCCATTGCGGCATCACCACTTCCTGGTCCTGCCGGAAATGTCGAATACTTCTTATGGCTGCGCCGTGGTGCACCAGCGATTGATGAGGCCTCTGTTGATCAAGCGATCGCGATGGGGCCTGCCTAATGTCACGTCATGCCATATTTGTTGTTAACGCATCGCGCGCAGAAGCTGTTTCTGCAACAAAAGAGATTTCGCAGATTCTTCTAAAGGATGGATTCACGCTTTCAACGCCATCTGATATTTCCATTCTAGGAATTGCTCAACACTCGACAGGAGAACTTCCAAAGGCTGAAGTTGTTCTGGTTCTTGGAGGAGATGGCACGATCCTGCGTGGCTCTGAGATCGCGCGCCGCCAAGATATTCCAATCCTCGGTATCAACCTTGGCCATGTTGGCTTTATGGCGGAAGTAGAAAAACCCGCGCTATCTGAAATTGCAGCAAGCGTTATTGCTAAAGATTATGTAACTGAAAACCGAATGGTTTTAAAGTATTCGGTAGAGCGTTCTGGAAAAGTTGTGGATACAGGCTGGGCACTTAACGAAGTTACTGTCGAACGTAATGGAACAACGATGGTTGAACTCTTTGTGCAGATTGATGGACGGCCACTTTCACGTTGGGGATGCGATGGCCTTATCTGCTCAACACCAACAGGTTCAACTGCCTATGCCTTTAGCGCTGGCGGCCCGGTTCTATGGCCCGAAATTGATGCGCTAGTACTTCTACCAATTTCAGCGCATGCGCTCTTTTCACGTCCAATGGTTGTTTCACCAAAATCTGAAATCATCGTTGATATCGAATCCAGCGATGCGCTTTTATCTTCAGATTCGCTTCGTAAATTTCCTCTTCAACTGCGTGATCGCATCTTGATCACACGTGATTCATCAGTAATCAAACTTTCACATATTAAACCGACGCTCTTTACCGATCGATTGGTGGCTAAATTCAAACTTCCCGTTGAAGGTTGGCGCGGTGAGTGAACGATCTCATTTAGAGGAAATCTCAATTCGTTCAATCGGTGTCATCGATCAAACAACTCTTGAACTTAGTCCGGGGCTAAATGTCTTAACGGGCGAAACGGGCGCTGGCAAGACAATGATTCTCACCGCACTCCAATTGGTTCTTGGTGGCAAAAGCGATAGTTCTTTAGTTCGCCATGGCAGCGAAAGATTGCTCGCCTCGGCACGGTTCTCAGTTAATAAAACTATCGCCGAAATCGCTATTGAATCTGGTGCTGATGTTGAAGATGGCACACTGATTCTGACTCGTACTGTAAATGCCGACGGAAAGAGCAAGGCGGTCGCTGGCGGTGCCAACGTTCCAGCAGCGACACTAGCCTCACTTGCCGATCATTTGGTTGAGATCCATGGACAAGCCGCTAATCACCAAATTGTTAAGCCAGCACGGCAGCGTGAACTACTTGACCGATTTATTGGCAGCGAACTTTCTGAAACGCTACAGCGCTATCAATTAACTTTCAACGAATACAACGATCTCAAGGGGCGCATTAAAGCGATGCGCGAGAGCGTTAGTAAACGTGATTCTCAGATTGCAGAGTTGCAAGAGTTCTCGTCTGCTTGGATAAAACTTAAAGCGGTCCGCGGTGAAGTAGCCGCAACGAACGATCAAATTTCTCGTCTTTCTAGCGTTGAAGATTTAAGGGTTGCCGCTGATGGAGCAAACCAGGCCATTACCAATGAAGAAGAAGGCTCGCTAACTTCACTGGGAGCAGCACGTCGTTTCCTAGATGCGGCTAAAGGGAAAGATGGAAAGTTGGATGAAATCTCATCTCGTATCGCCGAAGGCTTCTTCCTGATCGATGATGCGGCACGTGATTTATCCTCCTATCTCGCATCTCTTGAGGCAGACCCTGGCCAACTAGATACTTTGCAGTCTCGTAAAGCCGAACTTAACGCTTTCCTAAAGAAATGGGGATCTTCGGTTGAACCTGATGAAGACTTGGTTCTATTAGCCGCAAAGGCAAAGAGCGCTAAGACAGAGATAGAAGATTTAACTGGTGGCGACGAACGTATTGCAGAATTAGAGAAAGAACTTAGCGATATCAAGAAAAGACTTTTGTCTGCTGCGCAAGAGTTAACACAGATTCGTGCAGCGGGAGCTGCGAAACTTTCACTCGCAGTTTCCGGAGAAATCCATCAACTTTCGATGCCTCATACTCAATTTTCCGTTTTGGTTAATTCACCGGATTACAAAGGCGCACTAAAGGAATCTGATTTCACCTTGCTCGGTTGCGATGAAGTTTCGATGCAGATTCAAGGCCATAAAGATGGTCCACTCATTGCACTCGGGAAGGGTGCAAGTGGCGGCGAAATGTCACGAATTATGTTGGCACTCGAGGTAGTTCTTGCTGCAACTCATCCAGTGGGGACATACATATTTGATGAAGTTGATGCAGGCGTCGGTGGAAAAGCTGCGATTGAAGTTGGACGCAGACTTGCAGCACTTGCAAAGCACACCCAGGTCATCGTGGTCACACATCTGCCACAGGTTGCAGCGTGGGCCGATAGCCATTTTGTTGTGAAGAAGAGCAGTGACGGAACAGTCACTGCATCAGATGTTCAAGCGTTAGATGCCGAATCCCGCGTAGAAGAGATTGCAAGAATGCTGGCCGGTCTTGAAGAATCGACGAGTGCGCGAGAACACGCCGCCGAGCTTCTAGCGATGCGAGGCTAAGCCAGAAAATAGTGATAAGTTTGTCTTCCATGGGCCAAGCGCATGTGACTAAACATATTTTCGTAACCGGTGGAGTAGCTTCAAGT
>CAZKNQ010000064.1:0-5198 GCA_964554225.1 uncultured Candidatus Planktophila sp. | reverse complement strand
ATAATCTCATCGGCATCTGAAATCGAGGCTCTCGCGCGTGAAGTTAAAGACTCTGCCGGTGTTTATTTTGTACCCGCCTTCTCTGGTTTATTTGCACCTTATTGGCGCAGTGATGCTCGTGGAGTAATTGTTGGTTTAACTCGCGCTACTACTAAGGCTCATCTAGCACGCGCTGCTTTAGATGCGATTTGCTATCAAACTATGGAGATCATGGATGCGATGGTTGCAGATAGCGGAATAGAAATGACCGAGATGAAAGTAGATGGCGGCATAACCGCTAATCAACTATGCATGCAATTACAAGCAGATGTAATGGGTATCGACATCGTTAAACCTTTGATAACCGAAACTACAGCCCTTGGTGCAGCATATGCAGCGGGCTTAGCCATTGGATTCTGGAAATCAACCGATGAAGTTAAAGCGCAGTGGCGGCAAGATCGCCGCTGGCAGGCAGAGAGTGATGCAAATACCCGAACTTTAGGTGCAGCAAAATGGAAGAGCGCAGTTGAGCGGAGCTTTAACTGGGTGGATTAGCGCAATTCGCAGCCGTTAAGGATTACAGTTAACCCATTATGAGCGAGCAGAAAAAACTAAGCGCTGGAGTTGTTCGCAACAATTTAGCAATGGCTGATGGGCGCACCATTCGTTATTACGACTCACAAGGCCAATCTCGCACAGCGCAAGATCAGCGCCCTAAAGAAGAACAACCGGGCATCGGTGAACTTCGCCTTGATCCTCTTCTAAATGAATGGGTTGTCATGGCAGCTCATCGACAAGGACGAATCTTCCTGCCGCCAAAAGAGTTATGTCCATTGTGTCCGACCAAAGGCGAACTACTTACCGAAGTTCCTGACACAAATTATGAAGTCGTCGTTTTTGATAATCGCTCTCCTTCGCTGCGCAAACCAGATGGCGATTGGGCTGCTCCCGATATGCTGGGCCCAGAAACCGATGTCGGAACCGCTGCGGGTAAATGCGAAGTTATCTGCTTTACCGATAATCATGGTGGATCATTTAAAGATTTATCACCGCAACGTGTGCGAGTTCTGCTCGAAGCATGGATCGATCGCGTGCGTGAACTTTCACTAGAGCCATATATTCATCACATTGCACCTTTTGAAAACCGTGGCGAGGAAGTTGGTGTAACTCTTTCTCACCCGCATGGACAAATTTACGCTTACTCCTATTTACCAGCGCGTGTGCAGAAGATGCTCGCAGTTGCTCGCAAATATATGGATGAAACAGGCAAAGTTTTATTTGATGATGTGGTTGCCCGCGAAATTAAAGATCAAGTGCGCATCGTTGCTCAAAACGCCCACTGGATTGCCTATGTTCCATATGCAGCTCGTTACCCATTTGAAATTCATGTCGCACCACTAAAGCCAGTCGCTGATTTAGCTGAGTTAACTCCAGAACAAGCTGACGCCTTTCCTACTATCTCGCTCGAGGTTATGCGCCGTTTAGATGGTGTCTTTGGAATAGATATGGCCTACATCGCAACTTGGCATCAAGCACCGGTGCGTGAAGGCCGCGATTTACTGCGCCTGCATTGGCAGATCACAAGCGTGCGCCGCGCACCTGGCAAGTTAAAGTATTTAGCGGGTAGCGAATCTGCAATGGGTGCCTTCATCATGGACCTAAAGCCTGAACAATCTGCAGGTCAGTTGCGAGATGTTGCGCTCTGATTTCACAGCGCTCTTTGGCCAAGCACCAGAAATAATTTCCGAGGCGCCAGGTCGCGTTAATTTAATCGGAGAACATGTTGATTATTGCGATGGCTTTGTTATGCCATTTGCTCTCAGCGATCGAACTTATGCCGCTATTAATCGACGCAGTGATAGAAAAATCCGCATTGCATCGGCACAGCGCCCAGGTGAAATAGTTGAAACTTCTTTAGATCAACTCTCCCCCGCTGAAGATGGAGATTGGGAGCGCTATATCTTGGGCGTCATCTGGGCCTTTGGGGATCACATTACAACTGGGCTAGATATTTTGGTTGATGGCCGTGTTGCACTCGGTGCGGGTCTATCTTCATCTGCCGCCCTGGAATGTTCAATTGCAATCGCGCTCAATCAATTATTTGCAGTAGAACTTTCTCTTCCAGAACTTGCGCGCTTGGCGCAGCGTTCTGAAAATGACTATGTCGGCATGCCCTGCGGGATCATGGATCAATCAGTTTCCCTAATGGCACAGCCGGGTAACGCGCTCTTACTTGATTGTCGGGATCTAAGCACCGAGCAAATTCCTTTTGATCTAGCAAGTTCTGACTTAGAACTTTTAGTAATTGATACCCGCGCCCACCATGCGTTGGTTGACGGTGGTTATGCCGAACGACGCGCTTCTTGCGAATCTGCGGCGGCAAAACTCGGCGTTAAGGCGCTGCGAGATTGCTCGATTTCGCAGTTAGAAAGTTCTCGCGAGAAGTTAACAGAACTCGAATACAAGCGAGCCGAGCATGTTGTAAATGACATTGCCCGCGTGCACCAATGCGTTGAACACTTAAAGCGCGCTGATTTCAAATCGGTTGGCGAAATCTTGACCCAATCACACGCTTCGCTACGTGACCGATTTGAAATATCTTGCCCAGAGCTTGATCTAGCTGTTGCCACCGCGCTTGCCAATAATTCCTTGGGTGGGCGAATGATCGGTGGAGGTTTTGGTGGAAGTGCAATCGCGCTCTTTAAAGTTTCCGATATCAAGCCAGCAAAGATTGCCATAACTGCAGCATTCAAATCAGCGGGCTTTATCGAACCGCGATTTTTTACTTCACTGCCAAGTAGCGGTGCCGCAGTAATTAGTAGTTAGAGAGCGTTTACCGAGATTACTTCTACGCCACCAATAGCGCCAAGTACCTCAAGCAAATCTGTAGGATCAGATCCCGGAACCGCAACAGTTACTTCGTCGTAGCCTCGGCCATCTTCAGATTTCAGAACAGTTAAGCCGCGGATATCAGCTCCGGCTGCACCAATTGCAGATGCCAACAGCCCAAGTGACCCTGGTCGATCTGGAAGAGAGATCTCTAACTTAAATAGCGCCATAGGTGAAGGCTACCGTTCGGTGAACCTTTCGGTGAATTAAACCGCGGGCGCAGATCCGAGTGTGACCTTGTAGGTCTTAGTCGATCCATCAGGCAGAGTCATTACTACTGTAATTACAGTGCCTGGGGCATAGGAGCGAATCTTCACAATGGCAGCATCGCGATTAGCAATCTTGACGCCATCAATAGTTTTAATTATCGAACCGACGACAATGCCAGCTTTTTCAGCACCTTCACCCGGGGTCAACTGCAAGATCTTGGCTTGGGTATCTGCAGTTACATCATCGAATACCACACCCATCACCGGACGTGTTGACTTACCGGTTGCGATTATTTCGTCGATAACGCGCTTTGCCTCATTGATTGGAATTGAGAATCCTAGGCCAATACTGCCACCGACTCCCCCTGAGGTAAGTGTGGCAATTGCAGAGTTAACTCCGATGATGCGACCTTGCGCATCAACGAGTGCACCACCAGAGTTTCCTGGGTTAATGGCGGCATCAGTCTGAATTGCATTTACATACGAGGTTGAATCAAAAGTTCCAGCAGTTACTGGGCGATTAAGCGCCGAGATAATTCCTTGAGTAACGGTATTTGCAAGACCTAGTGGTGAACCAATCGCTAGAACTTCTTCACCTACGCTGATCTTAGAGGAATCACCGAGCGCAATCGGAGGCAAATTGCCTTTTCGCACTTGTAGAACTGCGATGTCATACATGCGATCGCGTCCAACTATCGTTGCAGATATCTCACTACCGTCAGCAAATTCGACATTAATTGTTCCACTGGTCGCAGCTGCCTCGACGACGTGGTTATTTGTAATGATGTAGCTCAGAGATGAAGTGGATCTATAGATTGAGCCTGATCCAGTACCACCACCATTTGGGGACTTTACAGAGATCGAAACTACCGAAGGTGTAACCAGCGCTGAAATAGATTTTGCATTTAGCGAATTGCCGCCAATTGAAAGTGCCGTTTTATTAGAAGGGCATGCGCCATTCTTGGCTAGAGCCAAGACCTGAGTTCGGTTATCTGCACATACTAGAACGCTGCCAGAGGTACTTGTAGTTGACGCAGTAGCGACAGTTCCGGCCAAAAGTGCGCCACCAAAAAATGCGATAGTAACTTTCAGTCGAGTAGGTGTGATCTTCATGCGCTGATCATCTCCTTTAATTCTTAGCGTTTCCTGTGATTCAGATTTAAAGAATATTAGACTTCAACGATCCAGGCACCTTCAACGGCTACCTTAATCTTTGGCAGCGGCTTATTTGTAGGACCTGTCACAACTGTTCCATCTTTGCCTGGATCAAATACCGCACCGTGGCAGGCGCATTGCAGATTTTTAGATGCCGAGTTGTATTGCACGGTACAACCTTCATGAGTACATACCGCTGAATATGCATAAACCCCTGTTTTACTCTTAAATAAAACTGCTGGTGATCCTGATTTAGATGTGAAGTTATGAGTTTTTCCAACCGCTAGCGATGCATCTTCAATTATTTGGACCGGGCCAGCACTCACGGCTGCAGCCGCTGACTTAGGAAATAAGCGCCCTAGACCAACAGCGCCAACTGTTAACGCAGCAATAGATGAGATGCGAATAAAACCACGGCGATCTAGCGAGATGTTGCTCTTGCGGCGTGAACCATAGAGAAATAAGAAATAGGAGAGCCAAAAAACTGTATAGACCGAATTACTGGCTAAGAAATAAGGCTGAATGTTCCAAGTACTAGATAGCCAGAGAAATAGGGAAGTTAAAAATCCACCGAAGGCAGCCCAAGTTGGTGCGACCCAAAGAAGTGTTGCAAAGCCGATCGCAAATTCGGCCAGCATCACCAAAATACCAACCTGCGTTGAGTGATCTAAAATTTTGTTGAGTAAAAAATCAATCGGTGAATTTTGAGCATACGCTGCAAGTTGCGTGCCGATAAATGTTGGCGAACCAGAAGTTAAAAACCCTGGATCACTTGCTTTATCCCAACCGGCGTAGATCCAGGTTGCTCCAAGCCAGAGCCGCATAATGCGCAGCGGCCAGAGTTGATTTCTCCAGGAGGCTTTTAAATTCATAAACTCAATTTAGACCCTAGGGGTCAAAATCTCTTGCTGGCTGCCCCACCTGGCCTCGATCCAGGGACATCCGAATTAACAGTTCGGCGCTCTA
>CAZKNQ010000063.1:0-5277 GCA_964554225.1 uncultured Candidatus Planktophila sp. | reverse complement strand
CAAGCAGCGCGCCGCGAGGGTGAGCGAATCATTACCGAGGCAACAAGTGAAGTATTTGAATATCGCCAATGGTTAAGTGGTGTTATCAATGAAGCAGAGCGCCTCTACAAAATTCAGACCCAATCGTTAGATGCCGCAGAACAAGCGATAGCGCAGAGCCGTTCTCGTCTGGATTCGGCTTTTGAAAGACTTGCCAATCTACATAAGAGCGTAAATGAAAACTTAAATGCAGATAACACAGTAATTGATACTGGTCCAAAGAAAGTTATTAGCCAGCGAACCAAGCCAGCTCTAGCTGCACCGGCTAAGAAATCTGCACCTAAAAAGAGCGCTGCTAAGAAAAAACCTGCCAAGCGTCGGTAATTAATATGGCTACCAAACGCGGTATCCAGTACATCCCTGCAATTGATGGTCTGCGCGCTGTCGCAGTAATTGCGGTAATGCTTTATCACCTCGGGATTGAATGGATACCTGGTGGATTTCTTGGAGTAGATCTCTTCTTTGTTATCTCCGGTTATGTAATTACTCGCTTACTTCTAGATTCAATTCAGCAACGCGGTGGATTAGATCTGCGCGATTTTTACATGGCGCGAATTCGCCGATTGCTGCCGCCTCTTCTATTCATGTTGATTGTTACCTCAATTGTCGTGGGGCTTTGGGCGCCAGATACAACGAAGAAATTCTTAATCGATGCCCCTTTCTCGATTTTCGGAGGCATGAATTGGTGGTTAGTCTTTAACGAGCAAGATTATTTTGAAAGCAGTGGCCGGCCACCACTTCTGCAACATACTTGGTCGCTGGCCGTTGAGGCCCAGTTCTACTTGTTATGGCCATTAATCCTGTTGTTGGTACTGCGCTTTTTCGGGAAAAAACTAATTTCAATTGCAGCGCTGGTAATTGCCATGACTTCAGGAATCGTCTTGATGTTAGTTTCTTTTCAAGTGGATGCATCAAATACTTCAAAGGTTAGCCACATCTACTTTGGTACAGATACCCATAGCATCGGACTCTTCTTAGGAGCCGCGCTGGCGGTAAGTTGGATCCCTCAGAATTTCCGTTCTGAAGTTAGCCATAGGGCGCAAGATTTCATCGACGGTGTCGGCGTCTTTGGCTTTGTAGGAATCTTGGCAACTTTCTTACTTATCGATCAATCAAATCCCGCTCTTTACCGAATCGCTTTTCCATTAGCCGGAATCTTCGGTACCGCAATTCTGATTTCGATTGTGCATCCAGCATCTCGCTTTGCACCACTTTTGCGTAATCGTGTTCTCCTTTGGATCGGAGAGCGCTCATATGCAATTTACTTATGGCACTGGGTAATCTTCCAAATTTCGCGCCCACAAGTTGATCTAGATGGAGAAGATTGGGCGCTCTTTACCTTACGCATCTTGGTTGTGCTCGCCTTAGCCGATATCTCTTTGCGTCTAGTAGAACTACCAATCAGAAGTGGCGCAGTTGCATATTGGTTTAAGGGAATGAAGTACCGCACTCCATATGTGCGCAAAAGGCAGAAAATTGGCGTCTGGTTGATCTCATCTTGGATCCTTCTACTTTCTGCAACTATTTCCCTTAATGCTTTGGTTGAAATAGACAACAAGAATAAAGATTTAGCGCAATTGCTTAAGGATGCTAATAAACCGATCACAACTGTTGTAGATAGCTCTGAACCTGGCCTATGGGTAACGGGAGATTCGGTAATTCTAGGAATCAGATCTGAGATTGAAGATAAATACCCGATTGCACTTATTAATGCGCGAGTTGGTCGCCAGGCGCCCGAGCTACTTGATGTGATGAAGGCTGATGGTCCAAAGGTTTTAAATTCAACGGTTATCTTTAATCTTGGTAATAACAATGCGCTAACGCGTGACCAAGTTGTTGAGATTTTTGAAACTGTAAAATCTGCGCCAAAGGCAATCGTGGTAAACACAGCGGTTCCAAGGCCTTGGAAAGAGGCCAATAACGCGTTGATTAGCGAAGTCGCAGCTAGTTATTCCAATATCTCAGTAATTCCTTGGGATCAGATATCTCAAGGTCGAACCGAATATTTCGCACCTGATGGCGTGCATCTGGTTCCAGCCGGTGTTCGCGCCTACGTCGCTGCCATCGAAACCAAACTTTAGTGTGTGAATAAAAAATAACCCCCACCGAATAGGTGAGGGTTATTTTCTTTACTAATTATTTGATAGGAATTACTCGAACTGACCAGCAAATCCGAATGCCTTGGCAGTTGCGATCTGTCCATCTGAGTAAACAGATGAGATTCGGAATGATGTTGAACTATCAGTTGAAGTCTTCGTGAATTCAATTGAGAGTTGATCTACTGGAAGAACTCCTGATTCTTTCCATTCACCCATTCCTGAACGAACTTCAAACTTATAACCAGTTAGACCAGCCGTTGCTGCTGGCGCTCTCCAAGTAATAACCATTACTGACTTAGATGAATCTTTCCAGTTTCCAATGAAGCGACCTGGCGCTTCAACTGCAGAAACTGCTTCGCCTGTTGCAGATGACTCAGTTGCTTCTGGAGTTGCTTCTTCAGACATTTCAGGTGCGGCTGACTCAGTTGCAGTAGCTGATGCCGATGCAACTGGTGCAACATCATCGCCATCTGATGCGGGACGCGAGATGACAATTATTGCAAGAAGTGCGATACCAATCATTGCCGCGATCAAAACGCGTGGTGAAGTTTGCTGCTTTGGCGCTGCACTTGGTTTAGCCGCTGGCGCTGGCTTTGCAACTGGAGTTGTAGAAACGTTTACCGCTGATGGACGCTTGACTCCACCAACTGGAACTGGAGGAATTACTAAACTATTTGCAGAAGATGACTTCTTGGCTGCAGATTTCTTTACTGCACTCTTCTTGCGCGCCGGAGCCTTCTTGGCAACTTTCTTGGCAACTTTCTTGGCGGCGGCCTTCTTCTTCGCAGGCGCTTTCTTAGCAACCTTCTTCGCTGCCGCTTTCTTCGCTACCTTCTTTGCAGGAGCCTTCTTGGCAACTTTCTTTACAACTTTTTTCGCTGCGGCCTTCTTCTTAGCCGGTGCTTTCTTCTTTACTGCCACGATGTGACTCCTTTGAAAATTGGAAACGATCAGGGTTTGAACTAACTCGTATAGACCAAGTTTAGCCTAGGGAGTTGAGCAAATTGATGACATGCGGTGCGATAGCGCGGAGTGATTTTCCGCGATGGCTTATCGCATCCTTCTCTTCCGCGCTCATTTGCGCACTAGATATTGAATAACCATTGGGGCGGAAAATTGGATCATAGCCAAACCCCTGATCCCCAATCGGCTCATGCAGAATCCAGCCTTCAAATTTTGCTTCTTCAACATGGGTGCGGCCATCTGGCAAGGCAAGGGCTGCAACGCACGTGAAGTGCGCGCTGCGCTTCTCATCTGGAACATCAACAAGTGCGGCTAAAACTTTTTCAGTATTCGCCTTGTCATCTCCATGGGTTCCCGCCCAGCGCGCCGAGAAAATTCCGGGATCACCGTTTAAGTAATCAACACAAAGACCGCTGTCATCTGCGATCGCCGGAATTCCAGATGCTTCGCACATCTCGCGCGCTTTCAGCAGAGCATTCTCTTCAAAAGTTGAACCAGTTTCATCAACATCGTGAAGATTAGGAAATTGATCAAGGCCAACTAATTCAATCTGCCCTGCGGCAATATCTTCCAGGATGCGACGAAACTCTTCGACCTTGCCTTTATTGCGCGTAGCAAGAAGTAATTTATGGGGAGTTGAGTTAGAACTCACTTAGCTAAGGCAGCCTTCTGGATTTCACCTAGCGCTACACAGCCAGTGACCGCTAGATCAAGAAGTGAATCCAGTAATTTGCGATCAAAAGGAACACCTTCAGCGGTTCCTTGAACTTCAATGAAACGTCCGTCGCCACTGCAGACTACGTTCATATCAGTATCTGCGCGAACATCTTCTTCGTAGCAAAGATCGAGCATCGGAACGCCATCAATAATTCCAACAGAGACTGCAGCAACAGAATCACTAAGTGGTTTGGAATCTGCCTTGATATGGCCTTGTGACTTTGCCCAAGAAATTGCATCGGCAAGTGCAACAAAAGCACCGGTAATTGCAGCCGTACGTGTTCCACCATCTGCTTGCAGAACATCGCAGTCGATAACAATCGTATTTTCGCCAAGTTCCTTCATATCTACAATCGCACGAAGGGACCGACCTACCAGACGGGAAATTTCTTGAGTTCGTCCACCGAGCTTGCCCTTAACGCTTTCGCGATCAGAACGAGTGTGAGTTGCACGTGGCAACATCGCATATTCCGAAGTTACCCAACCCTTTCCAGAATCCTTTAACCAACGTGGAACACCTGGAGTAAACGAGGCAACGCAGAGAACACGAGTCTTTCCAAATTCAACCAGCACAGAACCTTCGGCGTGATCTAACCACTTGCGAGTGATTTTAATTTCGCGAAGTTGGTCATTACTTCTTCCGTCGTTGCGTGCCATGTACTTCCCTATCTATAGGTGATCTATGTGTTGAACAGAGCCCACTTCGGGTCCTAAGAATCGACGAGCTAGAACTTCAAATGCAGCTGAATCCCCCGTGGCTAAGAAGCGATGCGTTGCCGGTGTCGAAGCTGGAGCGCGAAGTAACGAGTTTTCAACCAAAGTTCTATATAGATCTTTCGCGGTCTCTTCGGCGCTAGATACGAGTGAGACGTTATTGCCCATTACATAGGAAATTACACCTGTTAGAAGTGGGTAATGAGTACAACCCAAAACCAAGGTGTCGACATCAGCATCCATTACCGGCTTCAAATAGTCGCGTGCGACCTTCGTAATTACTTCGCCAGAAGTTTCGCCACGTTCTACAAACTCCACAAAAAGTGGACAGGCAATTGAAGTTATCTCTAACTGTGGGGCGGCTGCGAACGCATCTAAGTAAGCCTTTGAATCAATAGTTGCACGTGTACCGATGACACCGATGCGACCAGTGCGAGTTGCTGCAACTGCGCGACGCACTGCAGGTTGAATAACTTCAATAACTGGAATGGAGTATCGCTCGCGAGCATCACGCAACATCGCAGCGCTTGCAGTGTTGCAAGCAATTACCAAAGCTTTTACACCTTGCTCAACTAAATAGTCGAGAGTTTCAAGGGCAAAGGTGCGAACTTCAGCAAGAGGTCTTGGACCATATGGACCGCGTGCGGTATCGCCGACATAGAGCATAGATTCGTTTGGTAGTTGGTCGAGAATTGCACGAGCGACGGTTAAACCGCCGACTCCTGAATCGAATATTCCGATTGGT
>CAZKNQ010000062.1:0-5308 GCA_964554225.1 uncultured Candidatus Planktophila sp. | reverse complement strand
CAATTGGTTTGGTGTCAAAGTCCGGAACACTTACATATCAAATGATGTACGAACTCCGCGATATCGGTTTCTCTACGGCAGTTGGTATCGGTGGAGATCCCGTAATCGGTACAACACATATTGATTGCCTAAAAGCTTTTCAAGATGATCCTGATACAACTGCAATCGTTATGATCGGTGAAATCGGTGGCGATGCTGAAGAGCGCGCTGCTGCATTTATCGCCGAATATGTAACCAAGCCAGTTGTTGGTTACGTTGCTGGGTTTACTGCACCAGAAGGAAAGACGATGGGCCATGCAGGCGCGATCGTTTCTGGTTCATCTGGAACTGCGCAAGCAAAGAAAGATGCGCTAGAAGCCGCTGGCGTAAAGGTTGGTCAAACTCCAAGTGAAACTGCGCGCTTAATGCGCGCCATACTCGGTCGCTAACTCGTAAATGTTGCAACGTGTCCTAGCGGTCTCGTTTGCACAAGTTTTGCGTAGCGTCTTTGTAATCCTGCTACCTCTGGCTTTTATCGCCTTAATTGCTTGGGCTACGGCCGGAAGCGCAACGGGAAATACTTCAGATCCGATGCGGGCTGCACTGTGGCTTTGGCTGGGCGCGCACCATATTCCATTTTTCTTAAACGGAACAACGATTGGTTATCTTTCCTTTCTTCCAATTGGCGCAATGCTGATTCCCTTCTTCGCCTTGCGTCTCGGATTTTCAAGAGCGCTAAGCAAATTGCATGGCGACTTCCACAATTTAAATAGCGTTCGCGCAATTTTTGCTGGCCAATACGCCTTGGTGGCTACGGTTCTTGCTCTGTTCAGTAGATCAGCAACGATTTCACCGCAATGGTATTTAACTCCGGTGTTCGCCTTTGCAATCGCCTACCTTGCCTCACTCACTGCAGGAACGCGGCTGCGTATGTCTCAGGCTCTTTCTCTAGCTAGTCGCGTGCTCGCAATTTTAATTGGGCTTTCATTTATCACTCTTGCAATTCTGATCTTTGCAAATATCACAACATTTAAAAATATCACAACAGTTTTGCAACCTGGAATTCTAGGCTCCTTCCTACTCTTTGCGCTAAATGCTTTCTATCTTCCCAATGCGGCGCTATCAATACTCGGATACTTCACCGGAACGGGTTTTGCAGTTGGCGCTGGAACTTTAGTCTCACCATTTACACATCGCTTAGGTGAATTACCTGCGCTTCCTCTTCTATCAGTGCTTCCAACAACTTCCTCACGGTGGGCGCTCATTGCGGTCGCACTAGTTGTTGCTGTTGGCGCCGCTCTTGCGATATGGGCGCAGAGTTCGAGCACCACAACGCTTATTCAAAGTTTCGTGCAACTCTTGATTGCAACCGCTCTTTTGAGTTATCTAGCCAGCGGTGCGTTAATGACACCGGCAATGAGCGCAGTTGGCTTATCAATTTGGAAGTTCACCCTTTCAATTGCATTAGAAATCGCGATCGGGATCGCGTTGGTGGTCCTTCTGCCGCAGATAAGAATTCGTACTAAACGATGACTAACCCGCGAATCGTCATTCTTGCTTCTGGGGGCGGAAGTATCGCCCAAGCAATTATCGATGCGCAGCAAAAGGGTGATTTAAAAGCAGAGATCGCCTGCGTTATCTCCGATCAAGCAAGCGCCGAGGTATTGAATCGCGCAAAGTCAGCAGGCATCCCGAGCAAAGTAATTGCGATGTCAGCAAATCGTATGGATTGGGATATGCAAATTATTTCAGCGCTAACTGATTTACAACCGGACCTCGTTGTTAGTGCGGGCTTTATGCGGATCCTTTCTGCCGATTGTGTATCTAAATTTAAGATCGTAAATAGCCATCCCGCTTTGTTGCCGCTCTTTCCAGGTGCCCACGCGGTTCGTGATGCGCTGGCTGCCGGTGCCACAAAAACTGGGACCACCATCCACTGGGTTGATGAGGGAGTTGATACCGGAACGATCATTGCTCAGGAAGAAGTTGAAATTACGCCTAGCGATACTGAAGAGTCGCTACATGAACGCATTAAGATTGTGGAACGACGTCTCTATGTCGCGACGTTGCAACAACTACTGAACGAATCCGTGAGGTCTCATGACTGACCGTAAAGCTATCCGTCGCGCACTAGTAAGCGTTTACGATAAAGATCGTCTTTTAGAACTCGGCAAAGTATTAACAGATGCCAAGATTGAAATACTTTCAACTGGATCTACCGCAAAGACTTTAGCCCAAGCGGGTTACGAAGTTACAGAAGTCAGCTCTTACACAGGTTTTCCCGAGATTATGGGTGGCCGTGTTAAGACACTCCACCCAAAGATTCACTCAGGCATATTGGCCGATCAAGATAATCCCGAACATTTAGCGGCGATCGCAGATTTAAATATCGAACCTTTTGATTTAGTTGTTATTAATCTCTATCCGTTCTTGCAGACCATCATCTCTGGCGCTGAATATGCCGAATGCATCGAGCAAATTGATATCGGTGGTCCGTCGATGTTACGTGGTGCAGCAAAGAACCACGGCTCAGTTGCGGTGATCTCTAAGGTTTCGCAATATGACGAATTGTTTACAGCAATAAAGGCTGGTGGAACAACGCTAGAGGAACGTCGCCGTTTTGCTCTAGAAGTTTTCCGTACGACAGCTGAATATGATTTAACAATCGCTAGCTGGCTTGGCACACAGATCAGTATGGATATTCCAGATTGGTTCGGCTTAATCTGGAACCGTCAAAGCGCACTGCGTTATGGAGAGAACCCGCATCAGAAGGCGGCGATCTATCGCGGTGGTCCTCCCGGAATTGTTAACGCGGTGCAAAGCCATGGCAAAGAGATGTCATTTAATAACTACACCGATGCCGATGCCGCTTGGCGTGCAGCGTTAGATCACCAACAGCCTTGTGTTGCAATCATTAAACATGCCAACCCGTGTGGAATCGCGACTGGAAAAGATATCGCTAGCGCTTATTTAGCCGCGCATGCCTGCGATCCTGTTTCAGCATTTGGGGGCGTCGTGGCCGCGAATCGCAAAGTAACCGTTGCTATGGCTGAACCACTGTCTCAGATTTTTACTGAAGTGATAATCGCTCCAGAGTACGAACCCGAAGCACTTGAGATACTTTCGCGTAAACCTTCCATCAGAATTCTCACCTGCGCTAATACTTTTATTTCGCCTTTCGAGATTCGTCCCGTATCGGGTGGAGTACTTCTGCAAGATACCGACAAGATAAACGCCTCAGGTGACTCACCAGATAACTGGAAACAAGTAACCGGTGCACCAGTTTCTGCAGAAGTGTTAGCCGATCTCGAATTTGCTTGGCGTTCTGTGCGTGCAGTTAAAAGTAATGCAATTTTACTGGCACGTGACGGTGCGGCAATCGGAATCGGAATGGGCCAGGTAAATCGCGTTGATTCTGCGAAGCTGGCAGTTGCTCGCGCTGGCGAACGTGTTGCTGGAACAGTTGCCGCAAGTGATGCCTTCTTCCCATTTGCAGATGGGCTACAAATTTTGATCGATGCCGGTGTAACAGCGGTTGTGCAGCCCGGTGGCAGTGTTCGCGATGAAGAAGTAATTGCTGCGGCCAATGCCGCAGGTATTGCGATGTTTTTTACAGGTACCCGCCACTTCTCGCACGCCTAATTTCACTCGTTATATCTACCTCTAATAGGATCTGGAGTTATGACAGCAACGATCCTCGATGGCAAAGCGCTTGCAACGACCATTAAAGGGCGACTTGCTTCACAAGTAACTGCGCTAAAAGCTAGAGGTATTGCGCCAGGCCTCGGAACAGTTCTAGTTGGTGATGATCCAGGCTCTCTTTCATATGTTGCTGGAAAACATCGCGACTGCCAAGAAGTTGGTATCAACTCAATTCGGGTTGATCTAAAGGCAGAGGCTTCACAGGCAGATGTCCTTGCCGCAATTAAGGATTTAAATAGCGCTAAAGAGTGCACCGGATATATTGTGCAACTGCCGCTTCCTAAAGGGATAAATACGCAATTAGTTCTGGAATCCATTGATCCTGCAAAAGATGCTGATGGCCTACATCCGATTAACTTAGGTCGCCTAGTTTCTGGTTTTGATGCACCACTTCCATGCACGCCTCGTGGCATTGTGGAATTGATAAACCATTACAAAATTCCACTCGCTGGCGCCGAAGTTGTGGTTATCGGTCGTGGCTTAACTGTTGGACGCCCACTTGGGTTACTACTTACTCGCAAGCAAGAAAATGCGACAGTAACCTTGACTCACACCGGCACTAAAGATTTGCTTTCACACACCAAGCGTGCCGACATTGTTATCGCCGCAATCGGTAGCGCCCATTTCTTAAAGGCGAACGCTGTTAAAGAAGGCGCAGTTGTTATTGATGTTGGAATCTCTCGAACATCAACCGGGCTACTTGGCGATGTTGATCCTGGCGTTATGGATGTTGCAACATTTGTTGCGCCAATGCCTGGTGGAGTCGGACCAATGACCCGCGCCATGTTGCTACAGAATGTTGTTGAAGCATGCGAGAGATAAATTCAATCGGTGTGCGCCTGGCATACCTGGTTATCGGAATTGGCTTTATTGCTGGGGTGGCATCCTTTGTCCGCCTCGGTTCGATCGCAATCGCCATCGGTATGGGTGTGATTGCGATCGCACATTGGAAAACTGGAAAAGTTGAACGGTATTTAGCCCTTGGAATAGCGCTGGCCCTCTTGGCCGTGGCGATTTCACTTCCGCGCGGGTTGTAGAGTTTCTCTCGTTATCAAGAGAAAGTAAGAGAAAGAGTCGGTCATGTCTGTCAACGAAATTTCCGGAAAAGTTACTGTTGTTGGTGCTGGTTTCTATGGGTCAACAACCGCCCTTCGCCTAGCTGAATACAACATCTTCGAAACCGTTGTTCTCACCGATATCCTCGAAGGAAAGCCTGAAGGCTTGGCGCTCGATATGAACCAATCTCGTTCTATTGAAGGATTTGAAACAAAAATTATTGGCGCAACAACAACTGCTGATGGCGCAGGATATGAAGCAACCGCAAACTCTGATGTCGTAGTTATTACCGCAGGACTGCCACGTAAGCCAGGCATGAGCCGTATGGATCTGATTGGAGTAAACGCCGGAATCGTCCGCGGCGTTGCCGAAAATATTGCAAAGCACTCACCAAACGCAGTGATCATCGTGGTTTCAAATCCACTAGATGAAATGACCGCGCTTACTCAGATCGCAACTAATTTTCCAAAGAATCGCGTAATGGGCCAGGCCGGCATGCTCGATACCGCGCGCTTTACTAATTTTGTCGCTGAAAAGCTTGGTGTCGCAGTTGGAACTGTCAAGACCCTGA